>JBOGEU010000290.1:0-1160 GCA_050741995.1 Acidimicrobiia bacterium
CTCCTCTCCCTGGGCGGCGGCGGCCCCAATTGGGCGAAACCAACCCACGGGATCATGGTCGACTGGCTCGCCGATCGTCTTCAGGGAAAGTCGATGCGCCAGCCGGGCGATGTGGTCTGGATGCGCGGCGAGGAGGGCCCCTACGGGCCGAGTACCCAGGTCAAGCGGCACTGGTTCGAATGACGGAGAGAGAAGAGTTGAGCAGCGGGCAAACGGTTCACACAGCCGCTGGCGCCGACGGGGCCGTGGAACGGAAATTCAAGTTCGCCTTCACCATGAATCGCATGCCGTCATCCCTGGAGGACTGGCGCGGCGCCATCCAGGAGGCCGACGACATGGGCTTTTTCCAAGTGCTCATGCGTGACCATGTCAGCGAGCCGCGATTCGCCTCGATACCGGCCATGGCCGCTGCTGCCGCGTTCAACAGCAGGCTGAGATTCGGCACCGTGGTCTTCAACAACGACTTCAGGCATCCGGTGATGCTGGCCAAGGACGTGGCGACCCTCGACGTGGTCACCGACGGGCGTTACCAGTTCGGGATCGGGGCCGGGTGGATGAGCAAGGACTACGAGTCGACCGGGATCGAGAAGTCCGATGGCCGGACCCGGGTAGAGAGACTCGCCGAGTCGGTCCAGATCATCAAGGGCTGTTCGGGCCAGGCCCGGTGAATTTCAGTGGTCGCCATTACCAGGTCCGGGACCTCGAGGGATGGCCCAAGCCGGTGCAGCAGCCCTACCCGCCGCTCTTCATCGGCGCCGGGGCCTGGATGATGCTGACGATGGCGGCGCAAGAGGCCGACATCGTCGGCCTGCAACCCGTGCACCGCGGTGGGGTGAGGGGCGGGGGGCCCGAGCTCTCGGCCTCGGCTCTGGAGCGAAGGAGCCGACTTGTCGTGGAACACGCCGGCGACCGATTCTTCCGAGTCGAATTGCACATGTTGCTCCATGCGATCGTCGTCACCGACGACCCGGAGACTTCGGCCAAACAACTCGCTCCTCGATTCGGCCTCACCCCGGACGAGGCCCTGGCCAGCCCTTATCTGCTGATCGGCTCACCGGCCAAGGTCATCGAGGACGTGCACGCTCTGCGTGAGCGCTATCGGGTCTCGTACTTCTCGGTGCGGGCGGCCGACGCCCCCGGCTTCGCCCCGGTGATGGAAC
>JBOGEU010000291.1:0-1400 GCA_050741995.1 Acidimicrobiia bacterium
CGGATCATCGAGATCAACACCGGTGATGGGCTCACATTGACCGGATGGTTCCTGGCGCCTCCCGCGCCAAGCGCGGCGGTGCTGGTCCTCAACGGGAATGCCGGCAACCGAGCCGACCGCGCTCCCCTGGCCAGGGCCCTGGCGGACCGTGGCTATGAGGTGCTTCTCTTCGACTATCGGGGTTCTGGGGGAAACGAGGGGTCGCCATCCGAAGAGGGGCTGGCCTTGGATGCCGCGGCCGCACTCGCCACCCTGGCAGAGGTGGCCACCGCCGACCGCTTGGTCCTTCTTGGCGAATCGCTGGGTGCCACAGTGGCGGCCCGGCTGGCGGTCGAGTCACCCCCTACCGCCCTTGTCCTGAGATCGCCCTTCCCGTCGCTGGAGGCGGTAGCGGCGGTCCATTACCCATACCTCCCCACCCGTCTTCTGCTCCGAGACCGCTACGACACGCTAGAGCCGGTAAGCATGATCAAGGTCGCCATCCTGGTGGTAGCCGGCTCGGCCGACTCGATCGTCCCGGCCCACCTCAGCCGGACGGTCTACGAGGCGGCGTCCGCCGATGCTCATTGGGCACTGATCGAGAATGCCGATCACAACGACCCTGCCCTTTCCTTTGGGCAACCTTTCTTGGCTGCGATCGATCGGTTTCTCGACGAGGAGCTCTAGCCGACCAAACGAGGCAGCCGATTCCTTGAAGGAGAGTACGGAGGCGAGCCGCGCCGACAGCGGCCGGGTCAGGAGGCGTCGGAGTCTTGGAGTTTCATGGCTTGACCGGGGACGCAGACCACGCGGCTGACCGCGATGACCGAGGTAGGGGCCGTCCAGGATCCCACCCCCACTGGCGCGAGGTGTACCTTCGATGGCGGCATCGCCGATGAAAAGGAGGCGAAACGATGCCGACCTACATCACCCTGGCCAACTTCACGGATCAGGGCATCCGCAACTACAAGGACACCACCAAACGGGCCAAAGCCTTCCGGGACATGGTCGGACAGATGGGCGGTGAGGTCAAGGACATCTACTGGACCATGGGGGCCTACGACATCGTGGCGATCATGCAAGCCCCCGACGACGAGACGGCCACGGCCACGTCCGTGAAGGTGTCGTCGCTCGGGAACGTGCGCACCACCACCCTGCGGGGCTTTGGCATGGACGAGATCGAAAGGATCATCGAAAAGGCTGAGTGACCGGTGCTTTCCGGCCAAGAGCTCGCGAGGAGCTAAATCCATGTTGAAGAAAGGCGAAAGAGTCGAGGAACTCACCAAGAAGACCGGGCAGCGGCCCCGAGCGGGCATGATCATCGACATTCGCAGCGACTGGGTGGAGGTGCGGTGGGACGATGGCCACGTGTCAAGTGTCACCGGGGCTCTGCTTCGTACCATAACCAAGCCACAGAAGCC
>JBOGEU010000292.1:0-6013 GCA_050741995.1 Acidimicrobiia bacterium
GCGCCACCCGAGCCAGCGGCGCAGGCAGCGGCACCGGCCCCGGTGACTGCACCTGTAGCCGCTCAAGGGCCTCCGGCCGCCATGACCACGGTCTCGGGAAGGCCCCCGGTCCTGGTCGGGAAGAACGACAATCCGATGACCGTCTTCGTCGGTGCCCTGGCGCTCTTCGCCGCCGTTTTCCTCGTGGGGCTGGTGGGGCCATCGCTCCCGATCGATGACCCCGGGGCACGGTCGAGTGAGCTGCCGTTCAGCGAGGCAGCCTTGGACGGCCGGCACATCTACCAATCGGCCGGCTGTGCCTCGTGTCACACCCAGCTGGTCCGCCCCGTAGTCGCCGATGTCGGCCTGGGTGCGGTCACCCTCAACGACTCCAACCAGATCCTGGGCACCCGGCGCTTCGGCCCCGATCTCTCTGATGTCGGCTCGAGGGCCAGCGTCAGCCATATCGAGGCGATAATCACCGGGTCCGGCGGCCACCCTGCCCTGACGCTGTCGCCGGACGATCTCTCTGTACTCGTCGCATATCTCGCAGAGTCCAAGACGTCGGTAGTGCCGCCGCCTGCACAAGCCGGCGAAGAGGACACCACGGACACCGGCGAAGAGGACGCAGAGTCATGAGCGAGCTGAGCGCTGCCGCCGCTGCCGCCCTGGGGGTCCCGGAGGCCATCGTCGAGCGATCGGCCGCCGCCCGCGCCACCGAGAGCGGGATGAGTGTCGACGAGGTGCTGGCCGCCTGGGCCGGCGGTGGCTCGGTCGCCGCCTCCACACCTGCCGAGGCTGCACCGGCGCCTGCCCCCTCCGGCGACGAGACACCACCCGCTCCCGCCACTGAGCAGGGGGAGGCTCCGGTTCCGCCTCCGGCGCCCGCGGAGACCCCGGCGCCGGTCGAGGAGCCGGGGGAGGCGGCCGCCGCGGCCGTTGCCCGCTCACCGATCCCGGCCGAGGTGACAGCCGCCCAGGCGGCCAACCTGCCGGAGGTGGTGACGGTCCCCACCGCGGGGATCAGGGAGCGGATGAACCTCGCCATCCCCAGATGGCTCGCCGCCGCCATATTGATAATTCCCGCATTCGCCCTCTTCGCCCTCGGTGGCTCGGCCACCGACACCTGTGGCGACTCGACCGAGTTGCAAACCGACGTGGTCACCGGTGAGATCGTCAACTGCGATGGCTCTGAGTTCACCGGTTCGGGCGTGGGTGGCGGTGGCTCAGACTTCATCGCAATGGGCGAGTCGATCTTCCTCGCCGCACCGGGCAACTGCCAGGGATGTCACGGTGCCACCGGGGGCGGGGGCGCCGGCCCTCCACTCGGCGGGGTAACCACCACGTTTGGTGCCTGTGCCGACCACATCGAGTGGGTGACCCTCGGCTCACAGGGGTTCTTGGATGCAGGAGAGAGCACCTACGGGGACTCGAACAAGACCATCAATAGAGGGATGCCGGCCTTCGGCAGCAACCTCAGCGAGGAGCAACTCGCCTCGGTCGTCGCATTCGAAAGGGTGCGATTCAGTGGCGCCGACCCGGCCCAGACCCTCACCGATTGTGGGCTTGCTCCCGCCGAAGGGGAAGAGGGCGCCCCGGGCGAGGAGAGCCCGGGTGAAGAGGCGCCGGCCGGCGAGGACACAGCCACTTCCACCACGGAGAGTGGTGCAGGGACGACCGTGGCCCCCACCGGTTGATGGGTCAGGCCTCGGCCATCCGACGGATGTGACGTCTCAGCTCTCGTCGCAAGAAGCGGGCGTCGATGACACCTTCGACGACCACCCTCTCATCCGCGGTCAACAGGACGGGGATTCTCAACCCGTAATCCTTGACCAGGGCGTCTTTGCTGTCGATATCCACCTCGCGGACGACGCCGCCGGCACTCGCCACCGCCGCCAGCACCAAAGGACGCGCCTGATCACAGAGGTGACATCCCGGGCGGGTCAGGAGCTCAAACGCGAAACTTTTCAAGTAACCACTCAGAGTGACCGATAATGTGGGGGCATGCAGGAAGGAGGGTCAACCGTTCCCCTCATGCCATGGGCACGTTCGTCCAAGGCGTGAACGGATAGCCTCCCAGCCCGCCCCACGGTAACGGCGCCCTCCTTCATGTAGATGAGGCCCCCGCTCAGCGGGGGCCTCATCATTTTCCAGGCGGCTTGGAGCGCCAGGGACCCAGCTCGCGGCCGGCATCGTCCGGCAAGGGGATACCATCGATCCGCCTGTGCGACCCGCCACCGCCATCGTCCTCGCGATCCTGCTCGTCCTCATCGCGATCGCCGGGGTCATCCAGCTGCTGACGATCCTCTCCCCGCCAGGGTGACCGACACCCCCGGCGAGAGATTCAACTCCTCGTCGGCGGCTCCCTCCCGCATCGCGATCGCGATCAGCCCAGCCGAGTCGACGTGGAGCAGCAACTCCCCGCGGCCGACCTCGGAGTAGGACGTCACCCATGGGATGGAATTGATGGTGGCCCCGATCTTGACCGTCACCACCGATCCCGCCCTCAGCCCCAGAACGGCCAGGTCGTCAGGGCCGATGTTGGTCTGGACGTTCCCGTAGCCATCCACCCACCAGGCCTCCCCTGCCACCGTGCTGCCGACGGTCTCGGGCAATGGAAGCAACAGGGGCTCGACGGCGTCAGGTCCCAGCTCGGGGCCCAGCTCGCCGATCGAAGCCTCCCCCGATGCCAGCAGTGCCGCTGCCGGGGCAAACACGTCCCGGCCATGGAAGGTCTCGCCCGGCGACGGGATCCTGGCCTCGGAGCTCTCGATGGAGACCATCTTCGAGGCACCGCCCACCATCGCCACCGCCGGCGACAGGACACCGTTGTCCGGGCCGACGAAGAACCCCCACGGCGTCTCCAGGGCAAGCGCCTTGCGCTCGGACCCGACACCGGGGTCGACCACCACCAGGGCGACACCTTCGGGCAGGTATTGGATCGCCCGGGTCATGGCCAGAGCCGCCGCCCTGATATCACCTCGTGGTGTGCCGTGGCCCACGTCGATCACCGGTGACTCGGGCGCCAGCTTGGCCAGGACGCCATGAACCACTCCGACGAACTCGTCGGCGAGCCCGAAATCCGAGAGAAAGCTGATGGGAAGGGTCATGCGCGCTTCGTGGCAGGACGGTAGACGGCGAGGACGGCTCCCGGATCTCGCCCCCTATATTGCCGCCATGACCGAGACCAGCTACGAAGCGATCGCTCGAGAGGTCTCCAGGGCGAGGATCGCCATGCTCATGGGAAGCGTCGACACCGGGAAGACGACCCTCGCCCTTCAGGCGGCGCGTCTCGCCGTTGGCGCCGGGCGCACAGTGGCACTGGTCGACGCCGACGTCGGCAACTCGACGGTTGGCCCCCCGGCGTGTGTCGGTCTCAAGGTCATGCGCTCGGTGGAGGACATCGAGGACGTCCGCAACCCGGACAAGCTCCACTTCGTGGGGACCATCACCCCGGCCCGCCTCGTCCTTCAGCAGGTGGTGGCGACCGCGGCGATGGTCGACCTGGCGCGAGAGCTGGCCGATCTGGTCATCGTGGACACGACAGCGGTGGTGTCGGGCGTGGCCGGCGAGACTCTCAAGTACCACAAGGCCGAGCTGTGCCGACCCGACAAGGTGGTCGCCCTGCAACGTGGGGGCGAGATGGAGCCGGTGGTCGGGATGCTCCGCCGCTTCCTCGGTCTCGAGGTGACCGTGGCGCCCACCGATCCCAACCTGATCCCCCTCTCCCCCGACGAGCGGGCCCACAAGCGCACCGAATCGTTTGCCCGTGCCCTGTCCCCGCCGCTCCAGCGATGGAAGGTGCGGCCGACCGTGTTCGCCCCCACCCTCCCCATGGGGCTCAACCTCGGTCGCCTCGACGATGTCCTGGTCGGGGTCCAGGACGAAGGCGGCGGATGTCTCGGGCTGGGCATCCTCAGCAACGAGGAAGACGGCCTCCGTGTCATGACCAACACCGGCGAGGGGATGAAAGGCCTCCGCCTCGGTTCGATGCGACTCCACCCCGAGACCCTCGAGTCGAGTGTCATCAGCCTGCGCGAGGTCATGTTCGGAATATGAGGTTGTCCCCCGGCGAAGCGGGGGAACCCATGCCAGAGCGGGCGCCAAGGGGGGCCTGACGACCCATCCCGCTCCCTAAAGGATTTTGCCAAATGGCCGATACCCCAAGACATGAAGGGGAAAAGGCGCTGGCTGACATTTTTGCTCGTCGTCTCGATGGCCTCATTCGGCATGGCCGTGTCCGCCGCTGCCGACTCGGGCAGTGAAGGCGAGTTCCTGGCCAAGATCAACGCCACCCGCGAAGCGAACGGGCTCTCTCCGCTCCAGATCGACGGGGGTCTCCGCTCCCATGCCCGCAACCACACCCAGGACATGATCGACGCCGGAGAGATCTTCCACTCCAGCGAGAGCGAGCTACGTGCCGCCGGCGGGTCGGGCTGGGAAAGGATCGGCGAGAACGTCGGCCGCGGCCAAAGCCCTTCGTCGCTGCACTCGGCCTTCATGGACTCCCCGTCTCACAGGCAGAACATCCTCGGTGACTTCAATTACGTCGGGGTCGGGACCGGGAGCAGCGACGGGTATCTGTACGTCACGGTCGTGTTCATGAAGAAGGGGTCCACCAGCCCGACGACCACCGAGGCGCCGAGCCCGACGACCACCGAGGCGCCGAGCCCCGAGCCGACCGATGCCGCCAGCCCGGAGACCACCGAGCCTGCGAGCCCCCGGACCTCGAGGTCTGCGCCGGCCACCACCAGCACCACGACCACGGTTCCGCCGACCACCACCACGACCCTGATCGTGCCCCCGGACAAGGCGATCACCCCGGGTCAGTCCTGCATCGAGGCCAATCGCTACTTCCAGATCTGCCACGACTGACTTCCCCGGTGCTCGGGAGAAAGGAACGCCCGAGTGACACTCCAGAGCCTCCTCCGCACTTCCCCGAACGGACGGGCCTCTGGTTTGCCTCTCGGGCGTTCGCAACGGCGAATGTACGTGTTTCGCCCCCTGTAATCAACGACCTCGCACTCGACCTTTTGCATCGTCGACCAACACCAAGCATCGCCAACTGGGAACCGATGGGGGTCAAGAGCCCGGTTACCAACAGGAAACAGGGTTATCCACAGGGCTTGTCCACATGGGCGTGTTCACAAGTTTCTAACTCGATTTTTCGCGACTTTCGATCAGCGCTCTCAGCAGTGGCCGAAAGCCGACCTCGATCGTCTCATAGATCTCACCGAGTGCCAGATCCAACTCCGGGTCGGTGACCGAGGCCTGAGCCAGCCGTCCCCGTAGCACCAGCCCGTCTTCGGCATCGAGGGCGAAATGGGCGCGCCACGACCTCAGGTTCCGGGCCAGTGCCTGCCGATAGAGCTCGGCGGAGGCCTCCGTAGCCGGCATCAGATACGCCTCGTACTCGAGGCTCCGCTCGCCGATCTTGAACCAAACCGTGGTCGCATCACGAGCCTCCTGGCGCATCCTCACCGCCCAGCGGCCCTCGACCAATTCGGCGTACTCGACACTCGAATCAGGGTCGGCAAGCCAATCACCGATCTTCCGCTCGAGCGTCTCGCTCATGCCCATCTCAGCTCGATCCTCGGCTCCAACGCCCCGACCTGGCGCCCGCCACCCATGACCGGCGGCCGGGCCAGGGCCGACAGGTCGGTGGAAGCGTATGGCGGCAGCTCCCCGAGAGCAGCCAGCGTGGCGATCATCGCGCTGTCGACCACCATCTGGTTGCCATCCCATGACTTGACCGCAACCCCCAACCGGTTGTCGATGGCCACCCCGGCGCAGCCGGCCGCTCCCCGCTTGGCGACGGCGTTGATCGCAGTCGCCACCGAAGCGTCCCCGTTGCCCGTGCCCGATACCAGCGCCGGGTAGCGGTGCATGGCGCCGAAGACCTCACGTAGCTCGGGCAGGGTGGCGAGACGGGCAAAGAGGAGGGCCATGACCCTGGTTGTGGTCCTCATCACGGGTGCCCCGCAGCCATCGACCCCGAGGGGGCCGGCCGGGTATCCCCCGAGCTCGGTCACGA
>JBOGEU010000293.1:0-2208 GCA_050741995.1 Acidimicrobiia bacterium
GGTGTGGCTGGATCGGATGTCGGTGATGACCTTGCCGGTGGCGATCTCAAGGGCGGCAAAGAGGTCGCAGGTCCCGTTGCGCTGGTAGTCATGCGTAGCCCGTGCCGGCGTGGTGGGCAGCATGGGCAGCGTCGGGGCGCTGCGGTTCAGGGCCTGGATCTGGGGCTTCTCGTCGATGGCGAACACCGCCGCGGCCACCGGCGGGTTCATGTACAGCGCCACCAGGTCCCGGATCTTCTCCACCAGCTCGGGGTCGGGCGAGACCTTGAAGCTGTCCACTCGCCAGGGCTTGAGCCCGAAGGCCTGCCAGATCTTCGCCACCGTCTGGTGGCTGATGCCGTGGCGGGCGGCGAGGCCCCTCGTCGACCAGTGGGTGTCCTCGCCCGGAGCGCTCTCCGAGGTGTCGACCAATATGGCCTCGATGGTGTCGTCGCCGATGCTGCGAGCGGCTCCGGGGCGAGGAGCGTCCATGAGGCCGTCCAGGCGAGCGGTGGCGAAGCGGTTGCGCCACTTGGCCACGGTGGTGGGGTGCACGCCGAGCTCGGCACCGATGTCGGTGTTGGTGGAGCCCTGGGCGCAGGCCAGCACGATCCGGCACCGCAGGGCCAGCGCCTGGGAGGACGAGTGACGCCGGGACCAGCGCTGCAGGGTCTTGCGCTCGTTCCCCGAGAGTGAGATCTGGACGGTCGGTCGACCACGTCGGGCCATGGTTCGCTCCTTCTGTTGAGGGTTCAACCTCACAGAACGAGCTGTGATACCAGAAAATTCCTGAGAACGATTATTCTTCGGCGGATCAACCTTACGGGACACTAGGAAGCCGCTGATCTAACCGTGTGCAGCTCGGCGAGCTGCTCGGCGTCGTCTCGCAAGGACGCAGGAGTGAAGGAAATGCCATGCGCATTTTCGAGCGACGAGGACGCCGCTGTGAGTATGTCGTTGTGGAGATCCGCTGCTTTCGGTCGAGCCTTCGTCGACGGCAGCGGGGCAGAATCGACGCCGGTGATCGACGTGACTCAGGACGCCGCTGACCCTCGTGCGAGGTGTCTTGCGCTCGAACTGTCCGTTGGCCGCCGGCGCCGACTCGGCCCCCGTTCAAGCTGGCCTGATCAGGAGCCTGTCCACCTTCGTGGTGTGACCCATCACAGCCCTGCCGCTGGGTATCCACCCGAGCCGACGCCAACAACCGGACTAAGAGAAAGGTAACGAGATGTTGGCAGAACTTGCTACCCATGTCATCGGGGTTGACACCCACAAGGACACCCACACCGCTGCGGTGGTGGCCTCGAGCACCGGCGGAGTCGCCGGCATCGAGACCGCCCACGCCGCCACGGAGGGCTACGAGGCCCTGGTCGAGTTCGCCGATCTGCACTCGAGCGCCACGGAGCGAGCCTGGGCCATCGAGGGCACCGGTAGCTACGGCGCCGGGCTGAGCCACTTCCTTGCTACCCGCGGGGAGTGGGTCCTCGAGGTCGACCGGCCCACCCGGCCCGCTCAGCGTGAGCGTGCCAAGTCCGACGAGCTCGATGCGGTGCGAGCGGCGCGAGAGGTTCTCGGTCGCACCAAACTCGCCCAGCCCCGTGCTCGCGGTGAGCGAGAAGCCCTTCGGTGCCTGCTGGTCACCCGAGAAGGTGCGGTGAGGGACCGGACCCGAGCCATCAACCAGCTCAAGGCCATGATCGTGAGCGCGCCCGAGGGTCTGCGCACCAAGGTCCGCGGCCTCAACGGGGCGGCCCTGATCGGCACCTGCCGTCGACTGCGTCGTTACGCCGGGCCAGAGGCCGCACATGAAGCCACCGTCGTCACCTTGCGCCGGCTCGCCGCTCGCATCGAGCACCTCGACAGCGAGATCGCCGAGCACGACAGCGACATCAAGGCCCTCACCAAGGTCGTCTGCCCCCAGCTCCTCGACGAGGTCGGCGTCGGTCCTCTCGGTGCCGCCCAGGCCTACGTCAGCTGGTCTCACCCGGGCCGCTGCCGCACCGAAGCTGCCTACGCCAACCTCGCCGGCGCCGCCCCCATCGAAGCCTCCAGCGGAAAGGTCGTTCGCCACCGACTCAACCGTGGCGGGGACCGTGCCCTCAACCGAGCCCTGCACATGGTCGTCATCACCCGCAACCGCTGCGACCCCGCCACCAAGGCCTACGTCGAACGCCGCCTCAGCGAAGGAAAGAGCCATCGAGAAGCTCGCCGATGCCTCAAGCGCTACGT
>JBOGEU010000294.1:0-1273 GCA_050741995.1 Acidimicrobiia bacterium
CACTCCTAGCGAGGAGCCGCGCCGGGCCGCCCTCCCCCGTGCTCGACCGCGCCCTGCTCCTCTCGGTCAACGGCATCGCGGCCGGCATGCGCAACACCGGCTGACGCGTTCCTTAGGTGTCGTTCCCACATAGGTGGTTGACGAGGATGGTCATGGGGGGTTGGCCGCCGAGTGCGCTGTGGGGTCGTTGGTGATTGTATGTGTGGAGGAATTCGGTGAGGGCTGTGGTTCTTTCTGTGTTGGTGGTGTAGCGACGTTTGTACGCCCAGCTTTTGAGCAGTGTCTGGTGGAACCGTTCGACTTTGCCGTTGGTTTGGGGTCGGTAGGGGCGGGTGCGTTTGTGGACGGCGCCGATGGTGTCGACTGCGGTTTGGAAGTCTCGGGCTAGGTAGGCCTTGGCGTTGTCGGTCATGACCCGGTCGATCCGGTATCCGAGGGTGGCGAACCATGCGGCGGCTCTGATCAGGAACTCGGTGCAGGCTTCGGCGTCGGCGTGGTCGAGGATCTCGGTGTAGGCGACCCGGGAGTGGTCGTCGATCATGGTGTGGGCGTATTCGTAGCCGACGTTGGCTCGAGCTCCGTCTCGGTTCGGTGACCGTCCTCGCCATCCGCCTCCGTCAGGGATCTTTGCCAGCTTCTTGATGTCGATGTGGACCAGCTCGCCGGGATGGTCTTTCACATAGCGGATCGGGATCCCGGTCGGCTTGTCCAGATACGACAGGCGGGACAGTCCCCGTCGCCGCAACACCTTGTAGATAGTGGAACGAGACATGCCCAGCCTGGCAGCCATCAGATGCGGCCCTTCTCGATGTTCGGCCCGGTCCGCAACCACCAGCTGTTCGACCTCGACCGGAAGGCGGGTAGGACAGCTCCGAGGGCGGGAAGACCGGTCCGCCAACCCCTCAGCACCCTCCTCGCGGAAGCGGCGCAGCCACCTATAGGCGGTCTGTCGGGACACCCCCACCGACTCCGCAGCCGCCGGCACCGTCCACCGACCAACCAGTATCCGATCAACCAGCAGACGCCGGCCAAATGGAGTCAACTTCGCCGTAGCCTGAACCATCGAGGGCCTCCTCTAGATCCGCGGTTCTTTCACCCACGAATCGAACAGGCAGGCCCTCACCCTCGTCAACTGTCAACCACGTCCATGGGAACGACACCTAAGGAAGCGGTTGGAGCGCGATGTCTTCGGGCCGCACCGGGGCGCGGGTGATCTCTCTGCCGGTGGCGGAGCGGATGGCAGCGAGGATCGCGGCGGTGGACGAGATGGTCG
>JBOGEU010000295.1:0-1108 GCA_050741995.1 Acidimicrobiia bacterium
TCCGAGGAGCGGACAGCCCGTCTCGGAACAGGCGGAAGCGATCGACTCGACGATCTCCCGGTCGCGCTCGGGATGGAGTGCGCCGACGGCGAGATAGTCCACGAATCCGATGGGCCGGGCTCCGGCGGCGGCGAGATCGTCGACACACATCGCCACCAAGTCGTGTCCGACGCCGTCCCATCTGCCCACCATGCGGGCCACTTCGAGTTTGGTGCCCACCCCGTCGGTCGTCATCATCAGGACCGGGTCGGTCATCCCCGCGGGGAGTCGCACTCCGGCGGCGAACCCGCCGAAGCCACCGAGAACCTCATGGGCCCATGTAGAGGTGACCACCGTGGAGATTGCCTCAGTGTGCCGATCCGCCCCATCGAGATCGACCCCGGCCTGGCGATATGAGGTCACTCAGTGGCCCGTTCCAACAGGTACTTGTCGGCCGTTCCCGGGATCGAGGTGGGGTATTCGCCGGAGAGACAGGCGGTGCAGAACCCGGCGTCGGCGACCCCGGTGGCGTCGAGAAGCCCCTGGAGGGACAGGTACCCGAGGGAGTCGGCGCCCATGTGATCCCTGATCTCGTCGACGTCGAGCCGGGCGGCGATCAGAGTCGACCGATCAGAGGTGTCCATTCCGTAGAAGCACGGCCAGCGATATGGCGGGGAGGAGACCCTCAGGTGCACCTCGACCGCGCCGGCATCACGCATCATCTGAACCAGGTTTCGGGTGGTGGAGCCGCGCACGATGGAGTCGTCGACCAACACGACCCGGTTGCCCCGGAGATTGTCCGGGATCGGGTTCAGCTTGAGCCTTATCCCCCGGTCGCGCAGCCCCTGGGTCGGCTCGATGAAGGTGCGGCCGATGTACCGGTTCTTGACCAAACCGTCGGCGTAGGGGATGCCGCTGGCCGCGGCGAAGCCCTGTGCTGCGGGCAGCCCCGACTCGGGAACCGGCACCACGACGTCGGCCGTGACCGGATGCTCGGCGGCGAGAGTCTCACCCATCTGCCGTCGCGCAGCATGGATGGCCCGCCCGTACATCTGACTGTCGGGCCGGGCGAAGTAGACGAACTCGAAGAGGCAGAGCCGGGGGTTTGTGCCCGGGAACGGGTAGTAGC
>JBOGEU010000296.1:0-5708 GCA_050741995.1 Acidimicrobiia bacterium
CATCCCTGGTGTCATCGCGCGACCCGCTCGGTCTTGTCGAGCTCACGCCGTGCCACTTCCACAAAGGCTCTCATCAACTCATGATCCTTCTCTCCGGGGCGTACCTCGACGCCAGAGCTGACATCGACACCCAAGGGGCGAACCCTGGCGACCGCCTCGGCGACATTTCCCGGGTCGAGGCCCCCGGCGAGGATCAGGCGGTCGTGAGCTTGGAGGGAACCGAGTAGATCCCAGTCGGCGACCCGGCCCGTACCACCTTGGGCCGCACTGTCGACGAGGACCATATCCCTGTTGGTCACGGCCAAAGCGCGCTCCAGGCCGCCCTCGAGCCCCCCATCGGCGACAACGACCGGGAGGGTTCGATCCGGTGCCAGAGCGGTGAGCCGGCCGGCTTCGGCCTGGAAGAGGTCCGGCGCCACCATTTCCGCGGTCTGCCGAATCAGGTCGGCGGAGGGGTCGTGGAACACCGCCACCCCCAGCATCCCATCCGGCACCATTTCCATCAGCATTGCCGCCTCGGCCACCGAGACCTGTCTCGGCGAAGAGGTGAGGACGAACCCGACGGCGTCGGCCCCGGCGTCGGCGGCCGCCTCCAGGTCGGCCGCGGTCCTGATCCCGCACAGCTTGACGAACAGGCTCACGTGGTCACAGCCATCCGCCGGCCGGCATCGACCATCGATCTCACCAATGTCGACGAGTCGGCGCTTCTCATCAACGCCGAGCCGACCAGGGCCGCCCGGTAACCAAGCCCGACGATCCGTTCCACGTCCTCGGGGCCGCCCATGGCACTCTCCGCCACCGCCACGAGGCCTGCCGGGAGGCGGCCAGCCAGGAGCTCGTGCCGCTCGGGGACGACCTCGAGTGTGTCCAGGTCCCGGCAGTTGACGCCTACCAGGACATCGCCCCGATCCATCGCCACGGTCGTGACACGACGAAGATCCTCGGCGTCGAACGCCTCGAGGAGGGCGAACATCCCCATCTCCTCCGCGGCGTCGATCAACTCGGCCATCGCCTCGTCGCTCAACATGCGGGCGATCACGAGAATGCCGTCGGCTCCCGATTCGCGCGCTTGGTAGACCTGGTAGGTGTCCACCAGGAAGTCCTTTGCCATCACCGGGACACTCGACACGGCGCTGATCGCCCTGAGATCGTCCAGAGAACCGCCAAAGGAGGCCGGCTCGGTGAGCACCGACAGCATGGCCGCGCCACCGCTCTGGTAGCCGGCGGCCGCAGTCACCGGGTCCCGTGCTGGGAACGACCCTGCGGAGGGCGAGCGGGGCTTGAGCTCGGCGATGAGGTCGAAGCTCTCACCGAAAGAGCCCAACGCGAGGGGTGGCCGGGCGGAATGCGCCGACTCACGAACGGCCTCGACCGGGCGCTCGCGGGCAGCGGCATCGGCCCGGAGCCGCGAGTCACGAGCCATCGTCTCCAGGAATGCGCTCATCGCCCTGACTCCCCCCTGCCGAACTCGGCCAAGCCCTTGGCAACTGCCGAGGCGCTCCCGTCGTCGATGGCTGCCCGGGCCGCTTCCACGGCCTCGCTCAGGTCTGAGGCCCGGTTCGCCACCTCGAGGGCGAGGGCGGCGCCCAGCACCACCGCGTCGCGGTGGGCGCCGCTCTCGCCTTCGAAGACATCGAGCAGGCGCCGGGCGTTGTGCGCCGGCGAGCCGCCGGCCAGATCGTCGGGGCGGCACTGCGCCATGCCCAGCTCCGACGGGCGCCCGACCGACTCGGTCACATGGCCAGGTCTCACATCCAACAGGAGGAAGTCACCGAGCGGGGACGGCTCGTCCCAGCCCCCGGCGCCGTGTATCACGAAGGCACGCTCGATATCGAGACCGGAGAGGGCGCCGGCCATGAGTCGTGCGGCCGGGGCATCGAAGGCGCCGATGACCATGTACTTGGGTGCCGCCGGGTTGGTGAGCGGCCCCAGGATGTTGAATATCGTCCGCACCCCCAATGCCCGGCGGACCGGTCCCACTGCGGCGAACGCAGGGTGGTAATGGGGGGCAAAGAGGAAGGTGAAGCGCGACCGCTCGAACAGACGCAACGCCTGGTCCTCGTCGAGGGGCATGGGCAGGCCCAGCTGCTCGAGCACATCGGCGCTTCCGCTCTGGCTGGTCAGCGAGCGATTCCCGTGCTTGACCACCGGAACCCCTGAAGCTGCTGCCAGCAACGCCGATCCGGTGGAGAGATTGAGGCTGCCAGAGCCGTCTCCGCCGGTCCCGACCACGTCCACCGCACCGGTGACGTCGATCCGGGGATGGGTGGCGAGCTCTCTCATCACCCTGGCGAAACCCTGCACCTCGGCGGGCGTCTCGCCCTTGGCCCTCAGGGCGACCAGCACTGCGCCCGCGACCGCAGGATCCACCTCGCCACCGGTGAGGAGACGGACCAGATCCTCGGCCTCGGCGACCGTGAGGTCCCGGCCGGCGAGAAGGTCGTCGAGCACCTCTTTCATCTGCCCGTCCCTCCCATGTCGAGGAAATTGCGAAGCAGGAGATCACCGTGGGGGGTGAGCATGCTCTCGGGGTGGAATTGGACCCCTTCCACCGGCAATTGTCGATGGCGGATGCCCATGATCACACCGTCGGAGGTGAATGCGGTCACCACCAGGTCCTCCGGCAGGTCCTCCTCCATCACCGCCAGCGAGTGGTAGCGCCCGGCGTCGAACGGGTTGGGAAGACCCGCATAGATCGTCGCCGAGTCGTGATAGACCGGCGATGCCTTGCCGTGTCGAAGCTCCTCGGCATGGTCCACCCTCCCTCCGAGGGCCGCAGCCAGCGCCTGATGACCGAGGCAAACCCCCAGGATCGGCACCTCGTCGAGCATCCCGGCTATCAGCTTCATCGACTCTCCCGCCGTCTCGGGCCGCCCCGGTCCCGGCGATATGACCAGATGAGTGGGTTCCAGCTCTCTCGCCTCCTCGAGACTGATGCCGTCGTTGGTCTTCACGATGACCTCGGCGCCGAGGATGCGCAATGCCTGGACCACGTTGTATGTGAACGAGTCGTAGTTGTCGATCAGCAGCACCTTGCTCACAGGCCGCTCGCTGCCGTCTCGAGGGCCCCACGCATGGCACCCGACTTCGAGAGGACCTCCTCCCATTCCGCCACCGGGATGCTGTCAGCGACGATCCCGGCACCGGCCTGATAGGAGTATTCGCCTTCGGAGATCACGATGGTTCGGATCGCGATCGCCTGGTCCATGCTGCCTCCGTGGCCAAAGTAGCCCACCGTCCCCGCGTACAACCCGCGAGGCACCGGCTCCAGCTCTTCGAGTAGCTCCAGTGCCCGGATCTTCGGTGCGCCGACCACCGTGCCCGCCGGGAAGGCCGCAGCGAACAGGTCGAATGAATCCGAGCCCGGGCCGAGGATCCCGCTCACCCCGCTGACGAGATGCATGACGTGGCTGTAACGCTCGATGGCTCGGTAGGGATCGACCTTGATCGAACCCGGCACCGCGACCCGTCCCAGGTCGTTCCGGGCGAGATCGACCAGCATCACGTGCTCAGCCGCCTCTTTGGCATCGGCGATCAGCTCGGTCTCGGCACGCCGGTCGCGTTCCTCGTCGTTGAACCGGGGACGGGTGCCGGCGATCGGGCGCAACTCGGCCGTTGTGCCCCGTAGCCGGACCAGGGCCTCGGGTGAGGATCCGATGACTTTTGTCCTCCCCAGATCGCAGAAGTACATGTACGGCGACGGGTTGAGCAGGCGGAGACCCCGGTAGGCGGTGAACGGGTCGAGGTCGGTCTCCCCGGCGAACCGGACCGAGGGCACGATCTGGTAGACGTCTCCTTCGGCGATGTGATGCCGGCATTTCTCCACGACCGACTCGTATTGCTCCTTCACCATCGAGGGCACCGGATCGCTCAGCCCTCCGGTGGCGTTCGGCCCGGGGAGGCCCTTGGCCAACAGGCTCATCACCTCACGGCGAAGGGCCACACGCTCCTCCTCCGACCCGTCGTGCAACAGAGCGGCGCGACGGCTCAAGTGGTCGAACACGATGACACTTGGCGGGGCGTACAACTGCAGCTCGGGAACGGGGCCCGGGGGTGGGGTCCGGCCAGCCAAACGATGGGCGACGCTGAACCCGACGGCGCCGACCAGCCCGCCATGGAAGGGAACGGCGCCGGTCACCGGACCGGGTGCCGGGCACCCTGCAAGTGTCTTGCGGAGACCGTCCATGAGCCCGCCGATCGAGCCGTCGCCCTCGATCCGGCTCGACCCGGACTCGATGGTCCAACCGTCACTGGTCACCTCCAGTCCCTCACCGAACCCGATGAAGGAGTACCGGCCGATCTGGTCGCCGTGCTCGACGCTCTCGAGGAGGAAACGAGGGCCGAGAGGGCCGAGCTTGAGATAGACCGAGGTCGGGGTGTCCAGATCGGCCGGAATGTCGAAGAGGTTGTTCATGTGGGCTCCTCTCCTGGTATCCGGCCGATGGGCCCCGCAACGAGAAAACCCATCTGCCGGAGACCGGAGATGGGTTCGTGAGATCAGAGAGCGGGGACTATCCGACCGAAGCCACCTCCGGCGCGCGCCAAGCCCACCACCAGCTGTGCGCGGCCTTCGGGGCGATCGATCGGCTCATACGCGAGGCACGCTAAGCACGAGCGGCTGATACGTCAAGACGGTCACCCGCCGACGCGGTTCATCCCTTCGATGACCTGTTCCACATCGGTCGGGGCCACCGGCGGGTAGAGCACCATTGTGTACTGGTCGCATCGCTCCCCCGGCTCCTCGTACCAACCCGCCACCCAGGTGCCGTCGGGATGAGGGCCGACCACCCCACGGGTCCCGTCGACGAGGATCTCCCCCTTCTCACCCGGCCAGTCGACGGCCGGCAGCGTCCCCCTGATCAATGCGATGGCCACGGTTTCGTCATTGCGTCCCCATAGCGTGGCGCTGGTCCCGGGAACCGACGTCCAGACGTCGGGCTCGATCTCGGCTGCGTCGAGAACGGTCGAGCCGACGCCGGTGGGCAGGAAATCGAGCTCGTACGGCGGCGTGGGACACTCCTCAGGGGGTGCGGTGGACGTGGTCGCCGGAAGGCTGGTGGTAGTGGGAGTGGTCATGGTCGTGGTCGTGGGTCCGGTGCAGGCGATCACCAGCAGCAGCAGCAACGAGAAGGACCTGATCATCGAGCCGCGATGATATGAGCCACGACGTGCGCAGCCGGCATCTCCTCAGGATCGGTAGGGCGACGAGGGGTCGCTCCCGATGGGTGCAGATTCCCTGAGCTCGACCGGACCGAGATCCTTCACCGCCGGCCCGTGGATCACCCGGCCGTCGAGATCGAAGCGGGATCCGTGACAGGGGCAGTCCCAGGTGCGCTCCGCCGTGTTCAGCGCCACCTGGCATCCCAGGTGGGTGCAGATGGCCGACACGGCATGGACCGGGCCGCCCTCGGTGCGGAAGGCTGCGACCTTCTCGCCATGCAGCGACACGACGTCTCCGGTGCCCACCTCGATATGTTCGAGGCCGGTCGGGGCCGAGCCGAACACTCGCGGCCCGACCAGCCGCTTCACCACCCTCGCGTTTGCGGTGAGCACATCGGGCATGGCCTGCTTCAGAGCGATCCGCTTCGAATCGAAGACGGTGGCCCACGGGTTGGGACGCCCCATCGCGAGGTCGACCATGATCCGGGCGGCGCTGGTTCCGTTGGTCATCCCCCATTTGGCGAATCCGGTCGCCACGTACACCCTCC
>JBOGEU010000297.1:0-1821 GCA_050741995.1 Acidimicrobiia bacterium
GCGTAGTACTGCGAGATGTAGAAGTCGTTGGACAGCGGTTCGGAGATCTGCGACTCGGGACCGACCAGGGCCGGGTTCCACGAGGGGCCGGCGCCGGACCAAAGGGCCCCGCTGAACCCGGCAGCCAGGGCCTGACCGTAGACACCGCCGAACGAGGTCGGGTCGGTGGTGACCCAAACCAGGTCGGCGCCCGAGCCTGCGATCCCGCCTGCAACCTCGGCGATGGTCGCCGGGTCGGTGGCGTTGATCAGCCCGGTCCCGTCGTAGGCGATCTCGAGACCGAGTTGCTCGGCCACGTGCCGGGCGCCGGCATTGGAGTCCTCGCCGTAGTCACCGGGGCTGGAAGCGATGGCGATGGTCGCCGCCTCCGGGTCCTGAGTGGTCAGGTACTCGATCATGTTCATCGCCTCGATGCAGTAGGGCGCACCGTGCGGCACCAGGTTGGCGTTGATCGCGGGGTCGGACCACCCCGAGTACCAGGTGAGCGGGATGGCCAGGATGCCGTCGGCCTGGAGCGAGTCGTTGATCGCCACCGTCTGCGGCGATCCCGTGGAGTGACCGAAAGCCACCACCTGAGTCTTCAACTCTTCGTAGAGCTGGACGTGGGTGTCGACCACATAGCCGGTATCCCTCGTCTCGAGAACGACTTCGAGCCCGTTGATCCCGCCATTGGCGTTGACCTGCTCCCAGTACATCTCCTGACCGCTGACGATCACTTGGACCAGGGGTGCAAAGGGACCACTCAGGTCGGACAGCAGCCCGATGGTGATGGTCTCGGCCTCGAGATCGACTCCGACGTCGGTCGCGATCTCAGCCCCTGGCTCCTCTCCGGCGGTGGTGGTGGTCTCCTCATCCCCACCGGCCGTCGTCGTGGTCTCGTCGCCTCCCGATGCGGTCGTCGTCGACGCCTCCGTGCCACCGTCGCCACAGGCAGCGACCACGAGACCGAGCACCAGCATCAGCGCCAGCCACTTGGACTTTTTCCTCATTTGGTTTCCTTCCTCCTCATTTCCGAGAGCACCGTGGCGCTCTCCTCGTGACCGCTCAATATGTGAACGGCCAACCCTTCCAGTAATTGCGGATGCGAAGCCAGATTCCGTACAAACCGAGCGGCTCGAAGATCAAGAAGCCGATGATGAGCAGACCGTAGAGGACCAGGTTGAGCTGGGCCACCGATAACCCCGGCCCCACCCCGGCAAAGGTGTTGATGAATCCGAAGTCGTTTTGAGATGTGGCGACGAAGATGTTGGCAATCCCGGAGGCGACCCCCTCACTCTGGGTGGCAACGTCCTGCAGCCAGAGTGTGAAATTCTGCACCACCCGGGGCAGGAGCACCACGAATCCAGTCCCGAGTATGGCCCCGGTCACCGTGCCCGCGCCACCGATGAGCACGATGGCGATGAATTGGACCGAGAGAAACAGGTCCCAGCGCTCCGGTATGACCCGGACTACGAAGGAGGCGAATAGCGCTCCGGAGACCCCGGCGAAGAACGAGGAGATCCCGAAGGCGAGAAGCTTGTAGGCGAACTCGTTTACCCCCATGATCTCGGCGGCGATGTCACGATCCCGGATCGACATGAACGCCCTGCCCACTCTGGTCCGTTGCAGGTTCTTGGCGACCAGGGCGAAAACGATGGCAAATAGAGAGACCAGGAAGAATGCTTTCGCCGTCCCCGAGATGTCGACCCCGAACCAAGTACCCGAGGTGGTGAAGTCGAGCAGCGGCTCCTCCTCCTTCCACAGTCTCAATTGGAGTGGGGGGAAATCACGACCGATCTGAGTCCCGCCGGTGAGCGAGTTCCAGTTGCGAAACACATATTC
>JBOGEU010000298.1:0-11485 GCA_050741995.1 Acidimicrobiia bacterium
ACCTTGTGCCCGGGTCGTCGGATGCTAACGAAGTCGATTTCGTAATCCGAAGCGGGCGCTTGGTGGGTATACGCTCGACCCCGGTGCCGGTTCAGTTTCCTCCCATGGTCGACGGAGACGCGATAAGGGTCTCGGCATCGACGTATGTCAGCTACCGAAAGTGCCCGGCCCAGGCCGAGGCGCGTCTCCAGGGTGTCTACGGCCCCGATAGCCGGCCCGCATTCCTGGGGAGCCTCGCTCATCGGATATTCAGCCGACATCTGACCTCGGGCCCGATCTCGCCCGAGGACTTCGTTCAGGCATGTCGGGAGGAGATCGGTGGATCGATGCTGAACAACAAGCTCGGTGTGTTGGAGATGCGCCCTTCTGTCCTGGCGGGGACGATCGAAGAGCTACGTGTCCTCTACGAGCGCTTCACCCGGCTCCCCAATGAGGGATTCGAAGGCTCCGAGCACTCGATCGAGACCTCGGCCACCGACGGAGTCGACCTGGTCGGGACCGTGGATGCCGTGTATCGGGAGGAGTTGGGCGGTCACCGGCTGGTCGATTGGAAGACCGGCGAGCTCGGTGAGCCGGAGGACCAACTCATGTTCTATGCGTTGCTTTGGCTGCTCGAGGGCGGGGAGGTGCCGGCATACGTCGAAGCGGTGTCGGTGAGGACCGGTGAGCGTTACCGCACCGTTCCCTCCACCGCAGACCTGCAATCCGTGGCCGACAGGCTGGGGGAGATGGTCAATGCGATCCGCAAGGCATGGTCGTCGAGCACGGAGCTGCGGCGCGTGGGCGGGCCTTGGTGTCATTTCTGCCCATTGCTCGAGGACTGCGACGAGGGAAGATCAGCAGAGGCGCTGCTCGACTGAGCAACGCCTCTGCACTGCAACCGATCAGCAGCAGGAGACGCCTCCGCCGCAACAGCCACAGGTCTCGTCATTCAGAAGGATCATTCGGTCTCCTTTCAGATCGATGACCTTCGATACATTGATAATCGTCGATCCATCGACTATTGTCAATACGTCATGGATTGCTGCACGCCTGTGTTCGCCGGTGTCCTCGAGGCGGACGACGCCGCTCAGACCGCAGAGCTGCTCGCCGCATTGGCCGACCCGGTCCGTCTCAGGATCGTGTCGATGCTGGCGGCGGCCCCCGAAGGAGCGGCGTGTGGGTGCGAGCTCGAAGACCCGCTGGGGCTGGCCCAGCCCACCGTCTCCCATCACCTGCGGATCCTGCGCGAGGCGGGCTTGATCGTCGGTGAGCGACGTGGGCGCTGGGTCCATTACAGCCTGGTCCCCGAGCGCATGGCCGAGATCAGGGACGCCCTCACCCCTCGGGTGACCACCTCGGTCTGAGCTCAGCCGCCGAGCATGCCGGCCAGCTTGCCGACCGTGTTCCAGTTGCGCGCGGTTCCTCTCACGCCGAGCATGCGCTCGAAGTAGTCGAGGTTGAGCTTCGAGCGACCGGATCCCTGCGGGTAGTGCAGAAAGATCTCGCGTTCGGACACGGTGAACCGATCGGTTGGTGATCGGCCCGGGTCGAGATCCGTCACCTTCGCCCCGTCAGGGGCCGACTCCAGGAAGATGACGTGAAGGCTGGTGGGTGGCATCCCCGGCTCCAGGTACGGATTGCGGCCGATGACATCCTCGAGCTCGGCTCGGGTTCGAATCACGACCCGGACGCTCAACCCGAACCGGTCCTGGATGATTTGCTCCAGCGCACCCGCCAGCTGCCTGGTGTCTTCCGAATCCGCCGTCAGCACCAGGTTGCCACTCTGGAGATAGGTTCGGGCATCGGGGAAACCGGAGGCGGAGAGGGCGGACCGGAGCCCGGCCATGGAGAGTGTCGAGCGCCCGCCGACGTTGATGCCCCGGATGAGCGCCGCGACCGGCTCAGACATCGCGCTCCGACTGGTGGTAACCGGCGCTTGCGCCTTGCGGAGGGCGGATCCCGCGCAGCTCCCAGTCTCCACCGAGGGCAGTGGAGATCACCTCTTCGGAGTCGCTGGGCTGGGCACCGACGTCGGTCCGAATCGGGATCGGGTCTTCCACGATGGAGTTGGTGAGGGCTCCGAGACCTTCGACCTCGACCGTGACCACATCTCCCGGGGCCACCGGGCGGGAGCCGGCCGGTGTCCCGCTCAGGATCAGGTCGCCGGGCAGCAGGGTGATGGTGCGGGCCAGGTCGGCGACCAGGTATGCCATGTCCCACACCTGTTCGGCGGTGCTCCCGTCCTGGCGTATCTCCCCGTTCACGGTGGTGCGGATGGCCTTGTCCCGAAAGTCCCAATCGGTGACCAGCCCGGGCCCGACCGGGCACAGGGTGTCCGAGCCTTTCACTCGCAGCATCGAGCCGGCGTCGGTGTCGCGAAAATCGTGGAGCCCGTAGTCGTTGGCGATGGTGTATCCGGCGATGTAGCCCTCGGCTTCGAAGGGGGCGACGTTCCGGCAGGTCTTCCCGATGACGATTGCGATCTCGCCTTCGTAGTTGAGGTATTTGCAGCCCACCGGCCGCTTGATCGCCCCTTTGTGCCCATTGAGCGCGGTGGTCGGCTTTTGAAAGTAGGTGGGAGCCGCGGGGAGCCCGGTCATGAACTCTTCGACACGGCTCCGGTAGTTGAGATGGACCGCGATGATCTTCGAAGGCTGAACCGGTGCCAGATGCACCGCATCCTCCACAGAGACCCGTTGCCCGTCGGTGGCCACCAGCTCGTCCCCGTCCCGGATCACATCAGTCGGGTCGTCGCCGATGAGGATTCGACGGTGTTCGGTCATCGCGCCCACACGCTACCCAGGGACGGTGACGATTATGTTCGCTTCCTAACGATCGATGGCCACTAACACCCTTCATGCGGACCTGGGCGAGGAGAACGCCGACCTGACCTCGCACGACACATTCGTTCGCTCCGTGCCTCACGCCACGTTCGCCCGTCTCCGCAAGGAGGAGCCGGTGGCCTGGGTCGAGGAGACGGATGGTGCAGGTTTCTGGGCTCTGACCAAACACGCCGACATCTCGGCAGTGAGTCGCGATTTCCGACGGTTCACCGCGTCGCGCGGGATCCGGATCGAGCAGATGGCACCCGACGAGCTCGAGGCGCGCCGCACGATGATGGAGCACGACCCACCGGAGCATGCCCGCCTCAGGCGTCTCCTCCAACCCGGTTTCACCCCCAAGGTGGTCGCAACCTATCAGGCGGCTTTCAGGCTGCTTGCCGGACAGGTGCTGGATCGGGCCCTGTCGCTGGGCGAGTTCGATTTCGTCACCGAGATAGCACGCGAGCTCCCGATCAGGCTGTTGTGCCGCCTGCTCGGCGTCCCAGAGAGCGATGCAGGGAACCTTGTCGCCTGGGGGGACCAGATGATCTCCAATGCCGACCCCGAGTACACGCCGGTGGTCATCGACAGGATCAGCACCGAGGAGTACCGCTTGCTCCCATTCCGCTCCCCGGCCGCGCTCGAGGTATTTCGCTACGCGGAAGAGGTTGCAGCCGAACGGCGCAAGCGACCTGGCGACGACATCATCGGCGTCCTCCTCACCGCCGAGCCGGATGGCCGGCCCCTGACGGACCTCGAGTTCAAGAACTTCTTCACCCTGATGATGGTGGCCGGAAACGAGACGACCCGGCACACGATCAGCCACGGGCTCACCTATCTGCTCGATCATCCCCGCCAGATGGAACAGCTCCGGGACGACCCCGGTGAGCTCTCCGCCGGTGCCACCGAGGAGATCCTGCGCGCCTCGTCGGTGACGATGCACTTTCGGCGCACCGCCACCGAAGACGTCGAGATGCGGGGACGGGTCATCGAGGCGGGGGACAAGGTGGTCATGTGGTACCCCTCGGCCAACTACGACGAGGAGGTCTTCGATGACCCGTTTCGGTTCGACATTCGCCGCGAGCCCAACGACCACCTGACATTCGGCACCGGCCGGCATGTCTGTCTCGGGGCATCCCTGGCCCGGCTCGAGGTGAGGGTCTTCTTCGAGGAGTTGTTGAAACGGGCGTCGTCGATCGAGTTGACCGGAGCGCCCGATCGTCTCCGCTCCAACTTCATCAACGGCATCAAGCACCTCCCGGTCCGGGTGACCCTGGCCTGAGAGGCGCCGCGAGCGCATCAGAGTGGACGTGGACCGCGGCCGGTGCGGAGGATGACGAATCAGGCGACGGGGGGCGGCGCCCTCAGAGATGCATCAGCAGGAGGCCGAGCGCCAGAGCCACTGTGGTCCAGGTGAGAAGTCGAAGCGGCCTCTCCCATGTGTCGAGCAACTCGGTGCGATCCCACTCTCGGCCCTGGTCGAATATCGCCGTTGCCTCATGGGTTCGGCGTCGGACAAAGCGAGCCGGAGTGCTGAGGGCGCGCTGAGTGAGGCTGAGCAGGGTGGCGGCGGCGGCGACAACCAGGGTCGCGGCCGTGAGGTTCTGGGTCTGCCCCCAATAGCCGACCAGTATCGGGAAGCCGCCCCAAGCCAGGCCAAAGCCGATATCGGTGTGGACGGCAGGCCACTCGAGGGCGTAGCCGACGGCGAGGAGGATTCCGGCTACAGCCCACAACAGCACCCAAGGCGAGACCACGAACGCCCCGACCACTGCTATCGCAAACGAGGCTGCCATGGCGCCGATGCCCAGCATCCAGAGCGCCCGGTCGGAGAGGGCGGTCCCGAGGGGACGGCTTCTGACCTCGTCCAGTGAATGGGCTCCGATCCCGAGACCGAACACGAAGGCAATCAGGGTGCCACCGAGGATCCTCCAATCGATGATGGGTGCCAGTGCCGCCCCAATCGGGACGTACGACAGGTGCCACAGGCTGTAGGGGACGTGGAGCAGCGATACGACGTCGCCGACGACGGAGCCGGTTGGGGCATAGAAGGCGGGCCTCTGGTCGCTCATCTCTTGGTTCCCCACATGACCAGCCCGCCTCCCAAGGAAAGGCGGGCTGTCCGCACCTCGGTGAATCCGACTTCCTTCCAAATGGCAATCAGGCGGGACCGCGGGTAGCGGTCGACGAACTCATCGATGCTGGGCCCTAGAAATCGCCCTACCCGATACCAGCCATCTCCGGCGATCAGGCCGAGCGCGGGCAGCACGATCCGGGTGTACCCCCACCACAACGGGCGCCACAGACCGCGGGGCCGTCCGAATTCCACCATGCCGAGGTGGCCTCCCGAGCCGAGAACCCGCGCCACTTCGCGCATGCACCCCTCCACGTCGTGGACGTAGCGGAAGAGATAGCCGAAGGTGACCACGTCGAAGCCGGCGTCGGGAAAGGGGAGCGCCTCGGCGGTGGCGACCACACCGGTTGCGCCTCTCTCCACGGCATGGCCCAGCATCTGGAGGCTCTGATCAAGCGAGATCACCGATGCCCCGGCTTCTTGGAGAAGCCTGGTGATCGAGCCTGTGCCGGCTGCGATGTCGAGGGCGGGAGAGCCGGAGCCGATGCCGAGCCCGGCCACCATCTTGCGTCGCCAGCGCAGGTCTTGGCCCATGCTCAGGATCCGAGCCCATCGCTCATACCCGCTCCCCAGCGGTGCGAAGAGCTCCTGGGCGATGCGCAACGGGGCCCGGATCACTTGCCGGACGGTACCCACCGTCGGCTCCTCGCGATCTAAAGCAGGAATGTGTTGACATTACAATAGCTGTGCGTAAGGTCACGGCAGCTGGACAATCCGGCTACCCCGTAGGCGGTATCCTGCCCCTCCTTTGCCACGTCCTGCGGGGTAGTCGGATCACGCCGTTCGGCCGACGACGCGGCACTCCCTGTGACTCCAGGTCGGTCCGGGCCCTTGTTTGCAAAAGGGTGGCCGGTGGGACAGTTAGAGGATGACCCGATCCATTTCAGTCTTTCTCGGCGTTGAATTCCTGATATTCCTCACCGCTGCGCTCATCCATTTCGAAGTGCTTCTCGACGGGTACGGCGATGAGGGCGCGGGCATCGCCGAGAGCGTCATCGGCTTTGTGCTCTTGGTGGGCCTGATCCTGAGCTGGGGGCGACGGGAATGGGCGCGTCGGGCAGGGATCGCCGTCCAGACATTTGCCCTGCTCGGGACGTTCGTCGGTCTGACCCTGCTGTTCGTGGTCGGGCCCCGGACCACCCTCGACACCGTCATCCACCTGGTGATGGTGGCGGTCCTTGTGGTCGGGCTCGGGGTCGCGGTTCGGGCCGGGCGCGGTTTGGGCCGAGGTCGGACCGGGTAGTGATCTCTGCACATAGGAGGTTTTCAGTGCCACAGACAATCAGCGATGTGATGACAGCCGATCCCTTGACCGTGGATGAGGGCGCCCCGGTGAGCGACGCGGCGCAGATCATGAGGGATTACGACATCGGGGACGTGATCGTCATGCGCCCCGACGGAAGCGCCTGTGGGATCGTGACCGACCGCGATCTGACGCTGCGCGTTGTCGCTGCAGGCTACGACCCGAAGGCGATGAAGGTTCAGGACGTCTGCAACCACCAACTCAAGTCGGTGGCGCCACGGGACCCGGTCGACTCGGCGGTGAAGATGATGCGGGACCAAGCAATTCGCCGACTCCCGGTGATCGACGACGGCCGCCTGGTCGGGGTGGTCTCACTGGGCGACCTGGCGATGGAGCGCGATCCCAAGTCCGCCCTGGCCGACATCAGCGAAGCCCCGCCCAACAACTGACGGCGCAGCCGCTCCTGATCGGGTCGTGCCTCTCCCGCCCTGACCGGCGAGTCAGCCGATCAGGGTCTTCTCGATGATGTCGATGGCGTGATCGAGGTGATCCTGGGTCGTCCTCCGGTTCAAGATGGCGAAGCGGAGCACGAATCTGCCGTCGATGCTGGTGGGGGAGAGATGGACCACCCGGTCCCGGTTGACGGCCTCCATCGCCTCCCTGCCCATGTCATCGTCTTCGAACCGGAACGCCACGATCGAAAGGTCAGGCTTCCATGATGTGTCGATCCCGTCGATGCCGGACAAACGGTCATATGCCGAGACGGCCAGGTCGAGAGCCGTTTCCAGCGCCTCCCGGAACGGAGCGATGCCATGGAGGTGCAGCGGCAGCCACATCTGGAGCGCCCGGAACGGGCGGCTCAGCTCGGGTCCGAGGGCGGCGATGTCCCTGAACCCCTGGTAGTTGTCCTCGGCCATGAGATAGGCGCCACGACCCTGGTTGGCATCGATGAGGTGCGCCTCCTCCCTGACGAGGAGGGCACCCAGGCCGAAAGGCATGGACAGGCCCTTGTGAGGGTCGATCGACATCGAGTCGGCCCGCTCGATGCCGTTCATCACCTGGCGGCCACGTTCCGTCATCTGGAAGAAGCCTCCGTATGCGCCGTCCACGTGGAGCCATAGACCCTGATCGGCGACTATGTCGGCGAGCGTGTCCAGCGGGTCGACGGTCCCGGTGTCGGTGGTTCCCGCCGACCCCACGACGAGGAACGGGTCCCTCCCCGCACTGCGATCGGCTGCGACCGCCAGTCGCAGCGCCTCTGGCTCCATCCGGAGATCGGAGTCGACATCGATCGCCCTGACCTGATCCGGTCTGAGCCCTGCCAGCCGGGCCGCTTTCGCCACCGAGTGGTGAGTGTGATGGGTGACATACATGACTCCATTGGTGAACTCGTCCCCGAGGCGCGCGGTGCGAGCGGCCACGATTCCCGTGAAGTTGGCCATCGAGCCACCCGAGAGCAGGAGCCCCGAGGCCGTGTCGCCCAGGTCGAACAGCGAGGTCATCCACTTCACCATCCCGTGCTCGATCACAGTCATCCCGGGCGCGGCACCGGAGACACCCGTGTACCGATTCAGCCCGGCGGCGAGGAACTCGGCGAGGGCCGCGCTGAAAAGGCCGCCGTTGGGGATGTAGGAGAGGTGCCCGCCCGAGGGGTGGTACACGCCGGAACGTCCGGCTTGTTCGACATCTGACATTATCCCCTCGAGGGAACGGCCCTCCTCCGATGGGGGCGCCATGAGGTGGGCGGCGAGCGCTTCGTCGAGATCGTCCCCTACCGCGGGCATCGAATCCGCCTCGTCGAACCAGTTCTGGATGAACCCGACGATCGCTTCGGTCAACTGCGCCCGCTCCAGGTTGCCCGGCTCGAGGTTGCCTGTCATCGAGGCCAAGGTAGCCATATCGACGGTCTTCGCCCAACACGCCATCCCGCCATATACGATCAGAACATCTACCACCTGCGACCTCTCTGATGTCTGGCTTTCTCTTCCCCCGAACGCCGAGCGGCAAGTCCTCGCTGCTTCCCCCGCCCCCGTGGCATTACTCGGGCGAGATGCTGACGGTCGAGTACCGAACCGACCCCGAGCGGGTGGCGGAGTTGCTACCGGACGGGGTGGGGCTCGCCGCCGAGGATCCCGGTGCGGTGGCCCTGATCTGGGCCGACTGGCAGAGCTGTGGCGACCGCTTCGACGAGATCCTCGACCCGGTCCGCTCTCAGTACAAGGAGTGCTTGGCGGTGGTCAGGTGCACATGGAAGGGAGAGACGTGGAGCCGATGTGCCTACATCTGGGTCGACAAGGATTTCGCCATGGTGCGGGGTTTTCACCAGGGCTACCCGAAGAAGCTGGGGAGCATCTGGATGACCCGTCCCGTCTCGGTGGGGCGCGCCGGGCCCCGACTCGAGCCCGGCGCCAGGTTCGGCGCCACACTGGCGGCCGCGGACCGGTCACTGGCCCGCGCCGTGATCGAGCTCGAGGAGCCTGCCCAGACACCCGGTTTCGTCAACGGCCGGGCCATGCTCCACAACCGTTGGTGGCCCGCCATCGAGTCCGACGGGTCCGACTCGATGAGCGAGTTGGTGACGATGCGCGGCTACGACGGTGAGACCGCCGACGTATGGAGTGGCGGCGCCGAGATCGAGTTGTTCGATTCGCCGAACGAGGAGCTCTCGCTCCTCGTCCCACGTGAGGTCATCGGTGGCTTCTACCACCGAGTTGGTGTTTCATGGAACGGCGGCACCACACTGCGCAGAACGATCCCGATGGAGGTTGAAAGCCCATGACGATGATCCTCGATGAGCTCAAGGAGCGAGGGAAGACCGGTCTCTACATCGGAGGTGCCTGGTCGGCAGGGACTAGTGAGCTTCCGGTGGTCGACCCGGCGACCGAGGACGTCTTGGCCGACGTGGGGCTGGCCGGAGCCAATGAAGCCGCCGAGGCAGTCGACGCGGCACAAGAGGCACTAGGCCCTTGGTCGGCGACACCACCCCGGGAGCGAGGCGAGATCCTGCGGCGAACCTTCGAGTCGATCCGGGCCAGAGAGGAAGACCTGGCCGAGCTGATCGTCCTCGAGAACGGCAAGGCCTTCCCTGATGCGTTGGGCGAAGTCCGCTATGCCGCCGAGTTCTTCCGGTGGTTCTCCGAGGAGGCGTCGCGGGTCGGAGGAGAGGTTCGCCTCGCCCCTGGCGGTGACAAGCGGATCATCACCGTGCGCCAGCCGGTGGGGGTCTCGGTCATGATCACCCCCTGGAACTTCCCGGCGGCAATGGCCACCCGCAAGATCGGCCCTGCACTCGCCGCCGGCTGCACCGCCATCGTCAAGCCGGCATCGGACACCCCGTTGACCACGCTCGCCGTCGTCCATCTCATGGAAGAGGCAGGGCTTCCGCCGGGGGTGGTCAACGTCGTCATGGCCAAGGGGTCATCGGGTGTGATCGAGCAGATGCTCCACGACCCGAGGGTGCGCAAGCTGTCGTTCACCGGTTCCACGGAGGTGGGGCAGATGCTGCTCAAGGTCGCCGCTGATCAGGTGCTGAACGTCTCGATGGAGTTGGGGGGCAATGCCCCATTCATCGTGTTCGAGGACGCAGATCTCGACGCCGCCCTCGAAGGGGCGATGGTGGCCAAGATGCGCAACGCCGGGGAGGCGTGCACCGCGGCCAACCGCTTCCTGGTCCATGCCTCGATCGCCGAGGAGTTCACCAAGATGCTGGCCGATGCGATGGGGGCGATGAAGGTCGGTCCTGGTATCGACCGGAGCAGCCAGGTCGGCCCCATGATCAACGAGAGATCACGGGACGACATCGCAGGTCTGGTCCAGGCGGCCGTGGACTCGGGCGCTGACGTGGCCACCGGAGCCTCGGTCCCCGACCGTCGCGGGTACTACTACGAGCCCACGGTCCTCTCGGGCGTTTCACCGGACGCCGCCATCCTCGACCAGGAGATCTTCGGGCCGGTGGCCCCGGTCGTGTCCTTCGATACCGACGAGGAGGTGATCGCCATGGCCAACGACACGATCCACGGTCTGATCTCCTATGTGTTCACCGGTGACCTGGCCCGGGGCCTGCGGACGGCGGAGGCGATCGAGTCGGGCATGGTCGGGCTCAACCGGGGCCTGGTGTCCGACCCGGCGGCGCCTTTCGGCGGGGTCAAGCAATCCGGCATCGGCCGCGAGGGCAGCCACGAGGGCATCGAGGAGTTCCTGGAGACCAAGTACATCGCAACCAGCTGGTAAGGGCCGCTGACGGGGCGGTGCCCAGGGGATTTCTATGGCGGTTGCGCTACCACGGTGTAGGTGAGACCGAGCGGGCTGGTCCAGACGAACATCCACGTGTCAGACTTGGGCCAGACTTGGGTCATGCAGGACGAAGCAAAACCTGACAACGCCGACTACGACCACGGCGAGCCGAAGCATCGTGGTTTCACGCTCGACGGGGAGATGCATGGCGTTTGGAAGTTTTATCGTCGAGATGGCAGCCTCATGCGAAGCGGGGAGTTCGACAGGGGCCAACAGGTCGGGACATGGCGGACTTTCGATCGATCCGGTGCTGTAGTGAAGGAGACCGTGTTCCCGCCACCCAGCACCTGACGACCCCAGACGGCACGCATGGAGACGTGTGCATCGGGCGGCTCACCGCCTCGATGACTCATCGTCCTGATCCTGCCCCGGCCGGAGCCCCGCGGACATGTTCGATACCGTTGCGGAAGATTCTTTCTCTGTCCCCGTAGCGCCATATATGGCGCTACGTACCTCAGGTAAGGGTTCCTACCCCACCGTGCCCTGGCTGATCTGGACGGTCTTGAGGTCGGAGTGGAAGTCGAGGGCGTAGTCGCCGCCCTCCCGGCCGATCCCTGAGATCCCGGCCCCGCCGAAGGGGGCGGTGAGGTCACGGACCAGGAAGGTGTTGACCCAGACGGTGCCGGCCCGAATCCCGCGTGCCACCCGCTCCGCGCGCTCTTCGCTGCCGGTGTAGACGATCCCGGAGAGGCCGTATCGGGTCGAGTTGGCGAGGTCGACGGCGCCCTGCTCGTCGGCAAAGGTCTGATAGGTGAGCACCGGGCCGAACACCTCGCGTTGCACGATCTCGGAGTCGTTGTCTCTGGGCTCGATGAGGGTCGGCTCGTACCAGAGACCGTCCTGCCTCCACCGCTCGCCGCCGCGGAGCACACGGTCCCCGTGCTCACGGGCCCGGCCGACGAAGCCCTCGACGCGGGCCAGATGGTCGGGGTGGACCAGGGGGCTGATGGTGGTCCGCGGATCTCGGCTGTCGCCGAGGACGTGGGCGTCGGTGTGTCTGTTGAACAATTC
>JBOGEU010000299.1:0-3010 GCA_050741995.1 Acidimicrobiia bacterium
GCCCGTACGGAGTATTGGGCGGCATGGTCAGTGGTGTTCAAACTCGAGCCCGGCAATGGCTCAGATCCCAGGCTGAGTGAGTACTGGGACGACGGGACCCCCTACGGCTTCGTTCGAGAGGTCGAAGCCATGGACATTCCCTATGCGCAGGAGGCGGCTCTCTATCAACGGGCGATCGATGACATGTTGGACACGGCAGGAATCGGAGCCTGGGAATCCCGCGCTCAATCGTTCCTCGGGTCATTGATCGGAGGTCGATTGGACGACATGACAGGGATCGTCGGCAAGGCGATCACGGCGGACGATGTCAGCGTCGACTTCGCCATCTACCAGAATTTTTACGCCCAAGATCTCGGTCTGGAGGCGTTCGCCGACCGCTACAACGACGGAGAGGCTCCGGGCGTTCTCCTCAGCAGACAATGGGCTCCCGTCCTGGCTCCGCGAATCGGGTCCCTGATCGTCAGATTCGTCCTTCCTCTGTCGCTCCTCGCTCTGGCGTTGGCCGCCGCCATGGATCGCCGGTCCCGCCCAGTGGCGGTGGTGGGGCTGGCTTCGCTGGTCACCTACTCGATCCTCATCGCATTCATCCGGGCTGACAACGCGAGGTTCCTGGTGACGACGACTCTCTTTGGCGTTGCCTGTGCCGCGGCAGCGCTTGCACTTTGGATAGGCGGACCGGCCAGTCGCTCGGCCCGCGCTCGCCCGGTTGCGGGAGGGCTCGACATGCCGATGATCGTCGAGACCGGGGGGTCGCCGGCTCGCATCCCGACGTCCATGCCCGTTCCTCCGCCGGAACAGGGGGCATTGCGTGAGTGACACCAATCGTCCCCCGACGGCATCGATCGTGATCCGGTGCTTCAACGAGGCGGAGCACATCGGCAAGCTCCTCTCGGAGCTGAAGCGTCAGTCGCTCACCGATTACGAGGTGATCGTGGTCGACTCCGGCTCCGACGACGGCACCCTCGAAATCGTGCAGGGTGAGGACGTGATCCTCGAGCACATTCGCAAGGATGAATTCAGCTTTGGACGGTCGCTCAACCTCGGCTGCCGGGCGGCTTCCGGTGAGTACCTGGTGTTCATATCGGCACATTGCTATCCCGAGCACGAGGACTGGTTGTCCAACCTCCTCGCCCCCTTTGCCGACGAGAAGGTGGCGGTGGTCTACGGGAAGCAGCGGGGGATCACCGAGTCGCATGTCTCCGAACAGCAGATCTTCAAGACCTGGTTCCCAGACGAGTCGGTCCCCCGCCAGGACGGCCCGTTCTCGAACAACGCAAACGCCGCCGTACGCCGCTCACTCTGGGAGCAGCATCCCTATGACGAGACCCTGACCGGGCTGGAAGACGTGGCGTGGGCGCAGCGGGTCATGCGCGACGGTTGGTGGGTCAGCTACCGGGCAGACGCCGGAGTGATCCATGTCCACAACGAAACCGCAGACCAGATTCGAAACCGCTACCGACGTGAGGCCATCACCTTCCAGAAGGTGTTCCCCGGGGAGCATTTCAACGGCTGGGACTTCTTCCGGCTCTCGACTCGGAACGTGATGGCCGATGTCCGCGCCGCCGGGGAGAGTGGACGTGTGTGGAAGCACCTCTGGCCCATCATCCGATTCAGGGTGTCGCAGTTCGCCGGCACCTACCAGGGCTTTCACATGAGGCGACCGCCATCGAGTGATCTCAAACGCCGCTTCTACTATCCCGAGGAGCGGGAGTGAGCGTTGCCGGGTTGATCCCGATGAAAGGCCATTCCGAGCGGGTTCCGGGCAAGAACTTGAGACCGATCGCCGGCAAGCCGCTGTTTCACTGGATTGCCGAGACCTTGCTCGGGGCAGCGGCCGTCGACGAGGTGATCGTCGACACCGACAGCGACGTCATCGAGGAGGCGGTGCGAGCCTCGTTCCCTTCCATATCGCTCCATCGCCGCCCCGAGCATCTGCGTGGCGACCTGGTCCCCATGCACGATGTGGTGGCCGAAGTGGCCCGCTCGGTCGGTCATGAGCACATACTTCAGACCCATTCCACCAATCCCCTCCTCCGATCGGCGACGGTCGATGCGGCCATCGCCGCCTTCCTCGACCCCGGTCCCCACGACTCGTTGATGTCGGTGACGGCGCTCCGGACACGGCTCTACTTCGACGACGGCCGACCGGTGAACCACGACCCTGCGGTCCTGGTCCGCACTCAGGACCTGGACCCGGTCTACGAGGAGAACTCCAACATCTACATCGCGCCCCGGGAGCTGATCACGGCCACCGGAAAGCGCATCGGGACAGATCCACTCCTATTCGTGATGCCACGCGAGGAGGCGGTCGACATCGACGAGGAGCTGGACTTCCTCGTTGCCGAGTTTCTCCTGGAACGGCATGGCTGACCGGGACCGGGTCCTCATCTCCTGTCAGCACGTGTGGGCCGCCGCCGACGAGGTGATCTCATCACTGGAGTCTGCCGGGCTGGCAGTCGACATGCCCCGGTATGGTGGGCAGCAACTCGGTGAGGCGGACTTGTTGCCGATCGTCGAGCGTTATGTGGGCATCCTCGCCGGGGATGATGTGCTGAGCCGTCGGGTGCTCGAGGCGGGGTCGAGGCTCCGCGTGATCTCGAAATGGGGGATCGGCGTCGACGCCATCGACCTCGATGCCGCGGCCGATCTGGGGATTCAGGTGCTCAACACGCCGGGGGTCTTCGGCGAGGAGCTGGCCGACTACGCCATGGGCTATCTGCACCTCCTTGCCCGGCGCCAGCACGAGGTGAACCAGAAGGTGAAGGAGGGGAGCTGGCACAAGGTACGTGGCACCTCGCTGGCAGGCAAGACCCTGGGGATCGTCGGCCTCGGGAGCTCGGGGCGGGCCCTGGCCAAAAGGGCGGCGGCGGCCTCGATGCGGGTCGTCGGCTTCGACGTCGTCACCGCGCCCGATGACGTGAGCTACCAGAGGATCGAGCTCGACGAGTTGCTCGCAATCTCCGATGTCGTGTCGCTCCACCTCCCGGCCACCCCTGGGACCCGTCACCTG
>JBOGEU010000300.1:0-1077 GCA_050741995.1 Acidimicrobiia bacterium
GCCATAGGTCAGGTGACGATCGCCGCCTCAGGTGACGGCGCCCGCCCGATCCTGACCGGGGTGCTCTTCGAGAGCTCTGACTCGGGTCTGCGCATGGTGGCCACTGACTCCTACCGTCTGGCCAAGCGCGAGCTGAAAGGGGTAGGGCTCGAGGGCACCGGTCTGGTCCCGGCCCGGGGCCTTCGGGAGCTGCCCCGTGCCATCGGAGCGGCGAAAGTCACCGCCCAGCTCCGGGACCGAGAGGCGGTCTTCACCTCGGACAAAGGGATGCTCCGGCTCCGGTTGATCGAGGGCAACTTCCCCAAGTACCAGTCACTGCTCCCAGATGTCTATCCGAACCAGGTTGTCATCAAGAAGGAGGTCCTTCTCGATGCGCTGGGCCGGGTGACCCTGGTTGCAGAGGACCACATCCCGGTTCGGCTCAATCTCCTCGAAGGCGGGGTGGAGGTCAGTGTCTCCCGCCAGGACGTTGGTGGTGAGACCGAGCATCTCGCCGGTGACTTCTCCGGGGAGGACGAGCAGGTTTCGATCGCATTCAACCCGAGGTACCTCCAAGACGGGGTGTCAGCCATCGGCGGAGACTCGGTGCGCATACGGGTCATCGACGCTTTCAAGCCGAGCGTCATCGACAGCGGGGTGGAGGACGACTTTCTCTACCTGTTGATGCCCGTCCGGGTCTGAATGCAGGTCGACTGGCTCTCACTCACCGACTTCCGCTCCTACCAGAGCCTCGAGTGGCACCCCGAGCCCGGGGTCAACCTCCTCCTCGGGCCCAACGGGGCAGGGAAGACGAATCTCCTCGAGGCCATCAGCTATCTCGCCTCGCTTCGCTCCTTTCGGTCGGTCGGCGATGGCTCGCTGATCAGGGACGACGCCGACGCGGCCGTGGTCAGGGCCGGGATCTCGAGCAAGGACCGGGAGCGTCTCATCGAGATCGAGGTGCCCCGGGCCGGAGGTCGCAGGACCCAGGTCGACAAGACCCGGCTCGGGCGGACCGCGGATCTGCTCGGCGCGCTCCGGGTGATCGCATTCCTGCCCGAGGATCTCGATCTGGTGAAACGGGGGCCTGCCTATCGT
>JBOGEU010000301.1:0-10957 GCA_050741995.1 Acidimicrobiia bacterium
ACCGCACCGACCTGGACCAGCGCCTCGGGCGGCCCGGGATCCGGCTCGGGTACATCGGTCAACTCGACGGCCATCCCACCTTCCCCGACGTTCACCAATGCCTTCATCGAGCGAATATCTCCATTCCGGCCAACCTAGGGGCCAGAGCACTAGTTGTGCTCCGCGGGGAGGTTGTCCTGGATGATGTGGGTGGGGGTGGCCCATCCGAGTGATCCGTGGGGTCTGTGGTGATTGTAGAAGTGGATGAACCCGGTGTATGCGTGGTGGCGTTCGTCTTCTGAGTTCCAGTGTCGGATGTAGGCCCATTCTTCGAGGAGGATCCGGTGGAATCTTTCGACTTTGCCGTTGGTCTGGGGTCGGCGGGGCCGGGTCTTTTTCACGGTGGTGCCGGTTGCGGCGCAGGATCGATACCAGAGGCCTGACCGGTAGCAGGCTCCGTTGTCGGTGATCACCCGTTTTGGGGTGATGCCACGAGCGAGATACCAGGCGGCTGCTCTCATCCAGAATCCGGCGGCGGTGGCTGCTTTCTCATCTCCGAGGATTTCTGAGTAGACGAGACGGCTGCGGTCGTCGACCGCAGTGTGGATATACCGGTAGCCGATATGGCCTTTCCGGTTCTTGGCGTTCTCTCCCTGATAGCCACGGCCTCGTGTCCGCCATCCGCCATCGGGGGGAATCGCGGCGAGTTTCTTGATGTCGACATGGATCAGATCACCAGGCTCATCCCACTGGTAACGGACGACCAGACGAGTGGCGGTGGCTCGGTCTCCCCGGTCGAGACGACCCAAACCCGCCTGGTTGAGGATCTTCTGGACCGTCGAAGCCGCCACCCCCACCTCGAAGCCGATCCGGTCAGCACCCCAACGACGTCTGCAACGCAGCCGGACGATCCGTCGCCGCAGCTGACGAGACGTCCGATTCGGCGACCGGAGCGGCCGAGACGACCGATCCAAAAGCCCATCCACGCCTTCGACCAAGAACCGGTCCCGCCATTTACGGACCGTCTTAGCGTCGACCTGGAACCGTTCCGCAGTCGCCTCCACCGACCACCCCCGGACGAGCACACAGTCGACCATCCGACGGCGGCCCTCCGGAGTGAGCGGCGCATTGGGATGCTGGGATCTAGCGTGCGACATGAGCCCTCCTCTTGAGTTGTGAGTCGCTTAACCCACAGTCTCATCAGGAGGGCTCAACCAGCCACACCATTCCGCCAGGGACAACGTCCCCGGTTGTCACAGCTAGTGGTCCGTCGGTGAGATAGGGCGAGGGTGTCCCCGAGCGATCGGCGTCATCTGGCAAGGAGAAAAGCGCAGTCGCAGCCGGGGAGCTGCGGCGAGCATTTTGGACGCAGCCAGGGGCGTCGAGTGCCGGCGAGACCCCGCCAGTATTTCTGCGACGGGCCACCAGGTCCGTCGGTGAGATAGGGCGAGGGTGTCCCCGAGCGATCGGCGTCATCGGGCAAGGAGAAAAGCGCAGTCGCAGCCGGGGAGCTGCGGCGAGCATTTTGGACGCAGCCAGGGGCGTCGAGGGCCGGCGAGACCCCGCCAGTATTTCTGCGACGCGCCACCAGGTCAGTCGGTGAGATAGGGCGAGGGTGTCCTCAGCCGCTGACAGAGGCGAGGATCGCCTCTCCGACCGGTTGCTGATCGGCGGCGACGAAGGCGAGACGGCCGTCGAAGACCTCCACCCACACCCAATCCTCCTCCGCAACCGCGGTGAGGGCGTAATCGAGCAAGGCGGCGCGCAACTCTTCGGTGTCACGGTCGGTGTCTCCTTCGAAGAGGAGGAGCAGAGCCGCGTTCTGACCGTCGAACCATTGGGCGTAGTAGTCGCCCCCCCACCCATCGGCGGCTTCGATGCCAACCGACTCACCGAGCACCTGATCGAGCATGATCCTGAACCCGAACTCCCCCCACACTGATTCCCGCTCCAGCTCATACCCGGTGATAGCCGGTGGCTGCGCCTCGATCACCTCCGGGAGGTCACGCTGGTAGTCGTCCGGTGTGATGATCTGCTCGGTCGAGCCGGGAAGGGTGGGCATCTGCACATAGGCCTCGTTCACGGTGTCCCACTGGTCCCGGAGATATTCCTGCTGCACCCATGCCAGCCCGGAGTCATAGGGGAAGAGGAGGGAGTCCTGGATGAAGGCGGGTGCCGAGTCGAGCGCCGTGGTGTCTATGTCCAACGAGTCGGCGATGAACTCGCCCAGCTCGCGCTGGGAGAGGGTCTGCAGGAAGAGAAGCTCGGTCATGCTGGCGTCGCCCTCGATCAGAGCCTGATAGGCGGACGCCTCGTCGAGGCGGTCCTCGTCGAACATCGCCATGTACGCATCGTGGAACTGGAGCTGTTGGTCGGTGAGGGCGTGGGTCAGCTCGTGGACCAGGGTCCCCCGTTGCAGGGTGCTGAATCCCTCGGCCCGCATCGGGACCACGAGCTCGCCGGTCTCGCCGTCGTAGAACCCGGCCACCTGCTCCTCATAGAGATCAGCGAGGAGAGTCGCCAGGTCGACGTCGTCGGGAAGGAGGCCCAAGAGCCGGTAGAGAGCCTGGTCGGCCGGGAAATCCTCGGCATCCTCCTCGATCTGGCCGCGAACTCGGGCGGCGAGCTCCTCGTCGGTGACCACCGAGATCGTCGGTGGCTCGGCAAAGCGAAGCCCCCTGATCTCCTCGGTGGCGCGCACCAGCTCCAGCAACTCGCTCTGGACCTCCTGCGGCAGGGAGTCGATCTCGGGGAGCTCGTCCCACGTCGGCGCGGGGAGTGTCGTCGTAGTCGTCGCTTCACCCGAGGTAGACGTCGTCCCGTCAGCTGCCGAGGTGGTGACCGCCCCGTTCGAGGTCGTCGTCGTCTCGGCCGAGTTGGGGTCGCACGAAGCCACGACCAGCGCGAGCGCGACGATGAGCAGGAGACGACGGGTCATGGCGTTCAGGTTATCGGCCGGAGCGGATTCTGAGTTGATGCGCCTCTCGCTTCGTCACTGAGACGGGCCGCATGGGACCCCGGGTACCCTCGCCGAACTGAGGCAAGGAGATGGTGGCACGGTGACCGATGCAGTGAGCACCCGTTCGGTGACCCGGGTTCGTGACCGGTCGGAGCGCATCGACGACGACCTGGTCGTCGAGGAGCCGGTCGAGATCAGGCTGGACGGCACACCGCTGGCCGTCGTCATGCGCACCCCGGGCCACGACGCCGAGCTGATCCTCGGCTTCTCGATCACCGAGGGGATCGTCTCCGGCCCCGAGGCCGTGACCTCCATCGAATACCTGGGTGAGGGACGCTGGGATGTGAGGCTGGCGGGCGAGGTGAGAGTCGACCCGAAACAGTTCCAGCGCAACTTCTATGCGACATCGTCGTGTGGCGTGTGCGGAAAGGCGTCCATCGACGCCATCCGCGTCGCCGGCTCGACACCGGGGCCGGGGCCTGTCGTCTCCCGTGATGTCCTCTTGGATCTGCCCCGTCGACTGATCGAGGAGCAACCTGCTTTCCGCTCGACCGGGGGAATCCATGCCGCTGCCGCCTTCGAGCCCGACGGGTCGCTGGTGGCGGTGCGGGAGGATGTGGGCCGGCACAACGCCGTGGACAAGCTGGTCGGGCATCTGGCGGCCACCCGATGGCCGCTGGGGGAGATGGGGCTGCTGGTCTCGGGACGGGTCTCCTTCGAGATCGTGCAGAAGGCGGCAGTGGCCGGCCTCTCCCTGGTCTGCGGTGTCTCCGCGGCCTCCAGTCTGGCCGTCGACCTCGGCGAGGAGTTCGGGATGACCGTCATCGGCTTCCTCCGCGACGCCGGCTTCACCGTCTACACCGGGGAGCACCGGGTGCGAGGGTTGGAGGCGCCGTTCTAGAGGGAGGGGACCGTCCGAAGACGGCTCCCCTCCCTCGTAGCAGCTCGGTCGATCAGCCCCCCGACGGCACGATGGGCTCGGCGCTCTCGACCAGCTGCGGCACGTACGAGAAGTCCGGGGCGATCCCGTATGCGCCCTCGAGCACGGCGGCGGCAACCAGGTTGGCGGCAAACAGGTTGCCGTCGGGCTCCCAGATGTTCATCGACTCCGGCTGCTGATCGGCGCCGAAGGTGACGATCTCCTTGCCGGACCAGGAGCCGATGTTCCAGAAGGGGCCTGCCTGGGTGGCGTTGTCCTTCGGCCCCTCGATGTCCCCCCTCCATGCGAAGAACGTCGGCTTCTGGTACAGCGGTAGGGCAGCCACATCGTCCAGATACAGGCTGTCGGCCTGGTTGTAGAGGGCGGCGCGGTCCTCGGGTTCGACCACGGTGTCGGTCTGATGGATCAACGAATCCACTTCCTCGTTGCAGTACCGAGCCATGTTGAGATCGCCGAACCCGCTGGGCGCCCCGCCCTCGCAGTAGTAAATGGTGTTCGAGCCGACGGGGTCGGGCGCGCCCACCCATCCGAAGTTGAACAACTGCCAGACGGAGGAATCGCCGTAGAAGTACTCGTCGGCGAAGACCTCGGAAGCGGGCCCGAAGGCGGCGTTGACCTCGATGCCCATCTGGGCCAGGTTGGCCTGAGCCAGCTCGAATTGCAGCTCTCGTCCCTCGTTGCCGGCGGTCGTGGTCCAGTTGAACGAGAGGCGCTCTCCACTGCACTCGTAGATCCCGTCGCCCCCCTTGACACAGCCATTGTCGACGAGGACGGCCTCGGCGGCCGCCGGGTCGTAGGGGTATTGCGTCAGATGATCCTCGTAAGGGGTCGTTCCCAACATCCAGATGGTGTTGTTCAGGACCTCGGCATCGGGGGCCAAGGGCCGGACCACCACGTCCACGATCGCCTCACGGTCGATGCCCATGGCGAAAGCCTGACGGATGAATTTCTGCGAGAGCAGTGGATCGTCGTGGTTGAAGCTCAGATTCTCCCAGATCGGGCCGAGACTGGCCTCCCATTCGACACCATCGATCGCGCTCACATCTTCCACCAGGGTCACCTGAGGCTGCGGATAGAACATGTCGATCTCTTGGCCCCGGAGAGCCTGGACCTGAGTTTGCGAGTCCTCGATGAAGACGATATTGACGGTCTGGACATCGCCGAGGGGCGATCCGGACAACGGATCCTCGGATGCCCAGTAGTTCGGGTTCCGGCTCAGGGTGATGCGTTCGTCCTTGACCCACTCGTCCATTACGAACGGGCCCGAGCCAACCTCGATCCCATCGTCCCAGACCTCGTTGAACGACTCGCCCTCGAGGGCGTGCTTGGGCATCACACCCGGATTGGCGAACAGCGTCCGCCACGGGGCATAGACCTCGCCGAAGATGGCGAGGAAGGTCTTGTCGTCGACCACGTCGTATCCGGTCATCTTGTCGTAGCCATCGCGAGACGTGATCTCCAGGTCGGGGTTGATCGTGGTCTCGTAGGTGAAGGCGAAATCGTCCGCTGTCACCGGTGTGCCGTCCGACCAGGCGGCGTCGGGGTTGATGTGGTAGAGGACGCAGAAGGCGTCGGGACAATCGCCTTCGGTTGTCTCGAACTCGGTGGTTGTGGTCGCTTCGGCAACTGTCGTGGTCGGCTCAACGGCCTCCGTCGTCGTCGTGCCCCCGGTCGTGCCCGCACATGCGGCCAGGATCAATGAGAGCACGGCGAGGACGCACATCCATCGAGCAACCCGCTTGGTGTGCAGGGCGTTCATTGGTGTTTCCTCCTTGTCGTTTGCTCGGGGCCCAAGGCAGAGACGCCTCAGCCCGCGGCCGACCCCGAAGGGCCCGATAGGAACACGGGAATCTCCCGGCAGGAGGTTGATCCCGGCAGCGGGCCTGCCATGTTGGGAGACGTCGGACTCCGGTCATTTCGGCGCGACAGCCGCGGGGGCTCGCCGGTCGATTCGTGGGGGTGCCGGCGGGAGGCTTGATCCCTGATTACTCCGGGCGCCAGAGGTCGATCTGAGGCAGATCGTGGATGCCAAGTGTCTGCGACAGCTCGCCGCAGTGGTAGGCGTCGTGACTTAGGAGACGGATCAGGACCGCCTGGCGGGTGTGAACCTGGGTTTTCTTGCCCGCCTGTGCCTCGAACTGCTCGAAGAGCGATTCCGGTGTCCACCGCTGGAGGCAACCGTCGACGATCTCCCAGGAGCTCTCGAGGGCCCCGGTCAGCTCGGAAGCGGCACGCGGCGTGTCGAGGTCGTCCTCCCATCCGACACCGGTGACCGCATCGGGGAACGGTGTGGTCTCCGCCCCCGGCTCGCCGAAAACACCACACAGCCAATACACACGGGCCCCGGCGGTATGCCCGACGGTTGCCCAGACCGGCCACCCACCGGGAGCGGGACTGAGCTGCAGCTCCTCGGCCGAGAGTCGGCGAACGACTTCGACCATCCGCTCGTTGTAGATCCCCCAAGGTTCGTAGAACCGGGCCACCGAGTTCTCCATTGCCATGGTCGCCATCTTGGCACCGGAGTCGATGGAGGCAGCCGCCTCCTGATTCTCGTCTGACTCTCACCAAAGCCGCAACCAGCCGTAGTTACGCTTTCAGGGAGCCGGACTCGCATTCGTGGACCATGGCACGCACCTGCTCCAGGGAGTGCCGGGCGAGCGACAGGTCTTCGCCCTCGCATCACCCCTGTCCGGCCGAAAGCGCACCCTCGCGCTTAGCGGAGCTGCGCATCAGATAGTATCGCTTGGGTACCGCGGGGTTGGCTTGGCTCAAGTACTGAGGAGGTTGGCTTGCCCAATCTTCATGAGCCAGTCTTGTACGGCCGTAGCGAAGAGCGCGAAGCACTCGAGCAACTGTTGAGCGGTGTCGGCACCGCACGGGCTCAGGTGCTCGTGATCCAGGGCGAGGCCGGCGTCGGCAAGACCGCTCTGTTGGAGTATCTCGCAACCAACGCCCCGACCTATCGAGTCGAGCGGGCCGTGGGCATCGAGTCGGAGATGGAGCTCGCTTTCGCTGGTGTACACCAGTTGTGCGCGCCCATGTTGGGCCGACTCGGCGAACTCCCCGGTCCGCAGCGGGAGGCGCTTGGCATCGCCTTCGGTCTGAGCTCCGGAACAGCACCGGATCGCTTCCTGGTAGGGCTCGCGGTGCTCCACCTGTTTTCCGCCGTTGCGGAGAAGCAGCCCCTGATCTGTCTGATCGACGATGCCCAGTGGCTGGATCGCAACTCTGCGCAGGTGCTGGCATTCGTGGCGCGGCGCCTGCTCGCGGAACCAATTGCCATGGTGTTCGCGGTGCGGGAGCCTCTCGAGGAGTTGTCGGGCCTACCTGAACTTGAGGTTGGGCTCCTCAGCGACAGCGACGCTCGCTCGCTCCTGGGGTCCGCTTTGCCCGGCCGGCTGGATGAAAGGGTGCGGGATCGGATCGTGGCAGAGACACGGGGCAATCCGCTCGCCATACTCGAGTTGCCCCGGGAGTTCAACGTGACCGACCTGGCAGGTGGGTTTGGGCTTCCGGACCCCGGACCGCTTGCGAATCGGATGGAGGAGAGCTTTGGCAGGAGGCTCCACTCGCTCCCGGTCGAAACGCAGCAACTCTTGCTGCTGGCTGCCGCAGAGCCGGTGGGCGACGTGACCTTGTTGTGGCGAGCAGCGGAGCAGCTCCGAATCGGCGTAGATGCTGCGGAGCCGGCTCTGTCAGCGGGTTTGCTCGAGTTTGACACTCGGGTGCGATTCCGGCACCCACTGGTGCGTTCGACTGCTTACCGTCAGGCGGCCCTAGCCGACCGGCAGGAAGTACACCGCGCCCTATCCGAGGCGACCGATCCTGACGTCGACCCTGACCGTCGGGCATGGCATCGGGCGCAAGCGGCGGCTGGGCCAGACGAAGCAGTGGCCAGTGAACTGGAGCAATCCGCGGCCCGAGCGCAGGCTCGCGGTGGCATCGCCGCGGCCGCTGCCTTCCTGGAGCGGGCGACTGAGTTGACCCCAGATCCAGCAAGGCGAGTGTCGCGAGCGCTCGTCGCTGCGCAAGCCAGCATCGAGGCGGGCGGCGCCGACTCCGCCGACAAGCTGCTCACCGCAGCGGAAATCGGTCCACAAGACGAGCTTCAGCAGGCGCGGACGACACGGTTGCGAGCCCAGATCCTCTTCGCCCGACGACGCGGGAACGATGCTCCACCGCTGTACCTCGATGCCGCCAGGCAGCTCGAACCGCTCGACGGTTACCTCGCGCGTGAGACATACCTCGAAGCACTCGGATCGGCGATCTTCGCCGGCCGTCTCAGCAGTCACACAGGTACGCGGGAAGCGGCCGAAGCTGCCCGTAATGCACCGCCCGGTCCGGAGCCACCCAGACCGACCGATCTCCTCCTCGACGGAGTGGCGACGAGGTTCACCGATGGCTACGAGACGAGCGTGACACCACTCAGAGAGGCACTGCTCACATTTCGGCAACAGAGCGAAGACCACATCATGGGATGGCTCTGGCTCGGATGCCCTGTCGCACCCGAGCCCGTGGCACCCGAGCTCTGGGACGACCAAACGTGGCATGAGCTCGCCACACGAGCAGTCGCGCTCGCTCGGGAAGAGGGTGCTCTCGCTGTTCTCCCGGTAGCACTGACATACCGCGCCAGCGTTCACTTGCATGCCGGAGAGTTCGCCGCGGCGGCGGCTTTGATCGAGGAGGCCGATGCGATCAGCGGGTCCACGGGCCAAGCACCGCTCCGATACACGTCGATGTTGCTGGCAGCCTGGCAGGGAGAAGCGACCCCGACGCTGAAGCTGATCGAATCCGATGTCAAGGACGCCACCGCCAGGGGCGAAGGAAGAGCGGTCGGCTTGGCGAGCTACGCAACTGCGCTGCTGTACAACGGCCTCGGCCGGTACGAGGCGGCACTTGCTGCGGCCCAGAGGTCATGCGAGCACGAGGACCTGGGCTTCTTCGGTTGGTCACTCATCGAACTGGTGGAAGCCGGCGTCCGGAGCGGTGCCACCGAACTGGCGTCTGCGGCCTTCAGCACGCTCCAGGACCGGACCAACTCGGCCGGTACGGATTGGGCGCTCGGAAGCCAGGCACGTTCCCAAGCCCTGCTGACTGAGGGAGACGCAGCGGAGTCCCACTACCTCGAGGCGATAGAACGGCTCGAACGGACACGCATCAAGGCTCACCTGGCCCGTTCCCACCTGGTTTACGGCGAGTGGCTCCGTCGCGAGAATCGTCGTGTAGACGCACGCGCCCAGCTCCGGAAGGCTTACGACATGTTCAACCGTATGGGTGCACAAGCGTTCGCGGAGCGCGCCCGCCGGGAACTCGTGGCCACAGGCGAAACCGTCCGCAAGCGCTCGGTAGAGACACGTTTCCTACTGACCGCCCAGGAATCCCAGGTTGCCCACCTCGCATCCGAAGGGCACACCAACCCAGAGATCGGCAGCCAACTCTTCATCAGCCCTCGTACCGTGGAGTACCACCTGCACAAAGTGTTCGCAAAGCTCGGGATCAACTCGCGGAGAGAACTCCGCAGAACTCTTCAGAGCGCTACTTAGGCGGCGAGCCACCGCCCAGGTGGACCAGGGGTTTCCACTGGGGTATTCCACGGAGGCGAGCTCGGCCCGGTCTGAACGACGATCCAATCTGTACCGGTAGCTCACGAAAGGAAGACATCATGAGCGATCTCAAGAAATCCGAGCGGCCTCGTCGGCGCGCTTTTTTGATCGCGCTAGTTCTCGGCCTCGTGGCGCTCGTCCTGCTCGGCGCAGGCGGGCCTTCGGGGGCAAGTTCGCTGGCTCACCAGAGCCCACGGCCGACGATCGTGCTCGTGCACGGCGACTGGGCCGACGGATCGTCCTGGACCAGCGTCATCGAGCGCCTGCAGGACAGAGGCTTCACAGTGGTCGCTCCGCCCAACCTGCTGCGTGGACCGGCCGCCGACTCGGCGTACCTTGCCAGCTACCTGGAGACGATTTCGGGTCCGATCGTGCTCGTCGCCCACTCCTACGGCGGGTTCGTCATCACGAACGCCGCCACGGGCAACACCAACGTCAAGGCACTCGTCTACATCGACAGCTTCATGCCCGACGAAGGCGAGGTCCTCGGCGCCCTGGCAGCAGACGCGGGTTCCTGCATCGACAACAGTGCTCTCAACGCCGTGCCCATCGACGGGGGAGTGGATCTGTACCTGCGCTGGGAAGCGAACCCACCCTATCCGGGCTTCGTTGAGTGTTTCGCCAACGGGGTCGAGCCCGAGGACGCCGCCGTCCTAGCCGCTGTGCAACGGCCCGCAGCCGCTGCCCAATTCGTCGAGCCCTCCGGGCCTCCGGCGTGGAAGACGATCCCCTCTTGGTCACTCATCGGGACGTTGGACATGGTGATCCCGCCCGCGCTGCAGGAGGAGATGTCCAAACGGGCCGACGCTCACATCTCCAGGGTCAGGGCCGGCCACCTCACGCCCATCACGCGACCTGCTCTCGTCACCAAGGTGATCCTGTCCGCGGTGGACGCGACGACGTGATTCGAGGGATCGAGGTCGCCGCCACAGGGCTCCACCCGGCTCGTGCGTGCCGCGCTGCCGGCAGCGAGCCCAAGGCGGCGACCTCCCTTCCTCAACGCTTCGTCCCCGCGCACTCACCATCTCAGATCCCTACGCACGTCAACCCTTGGCGATGGGCTTGTCGTGTCACGTCTGCGAGATGGTCTGGACGGTCGACCTCGTCGACGGATTGCATCGCGCGGGGATCCGTCGAGGATCGCCGTCGGTGTAGGGCTCTACCCGGCTGGTAGCGGCCAGATCAGCCCATTCTTTCTCAGCCTGCGAACCGTCGACTACCACCGGCACAAGGTGATCCCGAAGATCGGGATCGACTCGCGGAGAGACCTCCGCAGCGTTCTCTGAGCGTGGGGAATAGGCGGCCAGCGCATCGCCGACGTGGACTAGTGGCTTCCACTGGGGTATTCCACGGAGGCGACCAACCACACAATGTCAGACGATCAGCGGAGATGGCAGCTCGACCGAAAGGAGACACCATGAGCTACATCACCACGAAGGACGGGACCGACATCTACTACAAGGACTGGGGCGAAGG
>JBOGEU010000302.1:0-3413 GCA_050741995.1 Acidimicrobiia bacterium
ACTCCAACGCCATCCAGATCGTCTTCGACAGCGGGTAGAACACGAGGGGGAGGATGCCCATGACGCCGATGCTCACCACTCCGATCGCCCCCCAAGGTACGTCGGGCCAGAACACGATCATGCCACCGACGAAGAGAACGATGAAGAAGCCGAAAGTGACGGTGGTGTTGATGATGAGCGCGCCCACCCAATAGCCCTGCTCTCGCTCGAAACGGAGACCGCACCCGGGGCAGAATTCGTGGAGGTTGTAGAACGACGAGAACGCACCGGCACCACATCTGGGGCAGCGACGTCGCAGTGCCCGTCCCAGCATGGCCAGTGTCGACGCGCTCGGGTCCCGGCTCACCGGGCGAGGCTATCGTCGGCGCGGTGATAGACGACCAGGTGGCCCGGCTTCGTCGTGAGTACGAAGCGGCGGGCCTCATCGAGCAGGACATGGCCGCCGATCCCATCACACAATTCAATACCTGGTTCGACGGGGTGCTCGAATCCGGGATCCAAGAGCCCAATGCCTTCGTGCTGGCCACCGCCGATCTCAACGGGCGCCCCTCGGCCCGTGCGGTCCTCATGAAGGATCTCGACGAGACCGGATTGGTGTTCTACACCAACCTGGCCAGCCGCAAGAGCGAGGAGCTGAGAATCAATCCACGCGCTGCCGCGACCTTTGTCTGGACACCGTTGCATCGCCAGATCCGGTTCGAAGGCACGGTCGCCTTGATCGAGGACCAGCGGGCGGACCACTACTTCGATTCGAGGCCGAGGGGAGCCCAGATCGCGGCCCACGCCTCCGCGCAGAGCACCGTGGTCGAGTCCCGGGAGCATCTCGTGGCCGAGTTCGAGGCGATGGATCGCCGGTTCGAGGGCGTGAAGGTTCCGCGGCCTCGGGCGTGGGGAGGGTGGCGACTGACACCCAATCTGGTCGAGTTCTGGCAGGGTCAGCCCAACCGCTTTCATGACCGGGTGCGATATCGACGAGAAGGGGAAACGTGGAGAAAGGACCGGCTGGCGCCGTGAAGCTCCACGTGATCGGCTCGTCGGGGACCTTCCCGGTCGCGGGCCGCCCCGCCTCGGGTTATCTCATCGAGCAGTCGGGGACCCGGGTCTGGTGTGACGCCGGCCCGGGCACCTTTGTCGGCCTGCCCGTCGACTCGTATCTGGTGGACGCCATCGTCATCTCCCATCAGCACCCGGATCATTGCGCCGACCTTTTCACCGCCTTTCACGCCTGGACCTATTGCCCTGAGCCACGGCGAGGGGTTCCCCTGTACGCGCCGCAATCGGTCTGGGATCGGCTATCGGGGTTTCTCGACGGCGGCCAGGGGTCGGTGTTGAAGGAGACCTTTGACTTCAGACCGGTCTGGACCGGCGACGAGATAGAGATATCCGACCTCTCGGTGTCGTTCGTCGAAATGGACCACTCGGTCCCCACGGTCGGGTCCCGTTGGGAGGCCGAGGGCCGGGCCCTCTTCTACACCGGTGACACCGGCCCCACCGGGAGTTGGAGAGAATCGGCCCGGGGAGTCGACATGATGTTGAGCGAAGCGGCCTATCAGGAACGAGGTGAGACCGACTACCCCCACCACCTCAAGGCCGTTGAAGCGGGACAGATCGCACGTGAGGTGGGTGCCGGCCGGCTGGTGCTGACCCACATCCCTCCCTATCTCGACGTGAGCAGATCGGTTCACGAGGCGGAGGCCGCCTTCGACAGGCCGGTCTCCGTGGCCATGCCGGGGGTCGTCTTCGATGTCTGAGCGCCCCGTCGACCAACTCCGTGACGTCAAGCTGGAGATCCCGTACACCGACTCGACTCCGGGCTCGGTGCTGATATCGATGGGCCGCACCAGGGTGCTGTGCACGGCTTCTGTCCTGCCCGAGGTCCCACGCTGGATGAAGGACACGGGCAAAGGATGGGTCACCGCGGAGTATGGAATGCTTCCCGGCTCGTCGCCGGAACGGGTGCGCCGTGATCATGTGTCGGGAGGGCGGGCGAAAGAGATCTCGAGGCTGATCGGTCGGTCACTGCGCGCCGCCGTCGATCTCAAGACGATGGGCGAAGGGATGGCGATGGTCGACTGCGACGTCATCGAGGCCGATGGAGGGACCAGGACGGCGGCGATCACCGGGGCATGGATCGCCCTCCACTATGCGCTGGAGGACGCCGTCGACAACGGCCGAATCGCCAAGAACCCGATCATCGATGAGGTGGCTGCGGTCTCGGTTGGGATCATCGATGGGATCCCGACTCTCGACCTCGACTACCTCAAAGATGTCAACGCCGAGGTCGACATGAATGTGGTGATGAGTGGTCGGGGATTGCTGGTTGAAGTTCAGGGGACCGCCGAGCGGGCCCCCTTCACCCGTGACGAGCTCGACCAGCTCCTCGATCTGGCTGCCCGCGGCATCGCAGAGCTGCACGAGCTGCAACGTCGCGCCATCGCCGAGTGAGCATCGCCGATGATCCCGCGTCTGGTTGTCGCCTCGAAGAACCGGGACAAGATCGGTGAGATCGAAGACGTCTTGTCGGCGACCGGTGTCGCCGGCGAGATCGTCCGTGGCCTCGACTGGCCCGATGTCGAGGAGACCGCCGAGACGCTGGAAGGCAATGCCTTGCTCAAGGCGCGAGTGGTCGTCGAGACGGTCGGGCTGCCTGCCGTGGCCGATGACACCGGTCTCGAGGTTGCCGCGCTGAATGGTGCTCCCGGGGTTCACACGGCGCGTTACGCCGGGCCGGAGGCAAGCTACCGCGACAACGTGGAGCGCCTCTTGAGAGAATTGGACGGGGTGGATGATCGACGGGCGAAATTCCGGACCGCCATCGCTCTGGTCATGCCCGACGGCACCGAGATCGTCACCGAAGGGTCATTGCCCGGTCTGATCGCCATGACGCCACGGGGGGATTTCGGCTTTGGCTACGACCCCGTATTCGAGGTCGACGGGAAAACGCTCTCCGAGATGGGGGCGGAGGAGAAGAACTCCCTGTCCCATCGGGCCCGGGCCATCGAGGCGCTGGCGAAGGCCCTGGGAGCCGGCTCATGAGCAATGTGCCTCAGGTGGTCGTCATCGGGTCCGGCTTCGCCGGGCTGAACGCGGCGAAGGCATTGCGCCGGGCGCCGGTCGAGGTCACCATCATCGACCGACGGAACTTCCATCTCTTCCAACCATTGCTCTATCAGGTCGCGGCGGCGGCGCTCAACCCGAGCGACATCGCTTATCCGATCAGGTCGATCTTCAGGAGCCAGAACAACGTTGAGGGCGTCCTGCTCGCCGAGGTCACCAAGCTGGACACCGTGACCAGAGCGATAACCCTCGACGATGGCACCGACGTCCAATACGACTATCTGATCCTGGCCACCGGTGCCGCACACTCCTATTTCGGTCGAGACGAATGGGAGGAGCGGGCCCCGGGGCTGAAG
>JBOGEU010000303.1:0-1160 GCA_050741995.1 Acidimicrobiia bacterium
GACCCCGCCCAGCCACGGAGAGCGGTCGCCATCGCCGCCGGGTCGGGGATCACACCGGTGCTCTCCCTGATCGCCAGCTCGCTGGAGTTGGAGCCGCAGTCCAGGTGGACCTTGCTCTACGGCAATCGAACCGCCAACTCGGTCATGTTCCTCGACGAGCTCGAGGGTCTCAAAGACCGGTTCCACCCCCGCTTTCAGCTCTTCCACATCCTGAGTCGGGAAGGCTCCGATGTCCCCCTGCTGTCGGGCCGGATCGACGCCGAGAAGATCACCACCATCCATGACCGCCTCCTGGGTAGCGACCCGGTCGACGGCTGGTACCTGTGCGGTCCCTACGACATGGTGATGGGGGCCCGGGAGACCCTGCGTGGCCTGGGCGTCGACGAGCAGCGGATCCACGACGAGCTCTTCTTCGCCGGCCCGCTCGACCCGACGATGCTGCCTCCCGAACCGCCACCGGGGGAGGGGAGTGTCGAACTGACGGTGATTCTCGACGGGCGTGCCGTGGACACCCGGATGGCGCCGGAGACCTCGATCCTCGACGCTGCCCTCCGGGTGCGCAGCGAATTGCCCTTCTCCTGCAAGGGCGGCATGTGCGCCACATGCAAGGGACGGATCGAGGAGGGGGAGGTGCGGATGGAGAAGAACTACGCCCTGGTCGACTCCGAAGTAGAGGCAGGTTATGTGCTCACCTGCCAAGCACACCCGACCACCGAGCGGGTCGTGGTCCGCTACGACCACCGCTGATGGTCACCACACGCAACACGCGCGAGGACGTGGTCCGTGCGGCGGGCCGTCTCTTCGCCGACCGGGGATATCACGGGACTTCGATGCGAGACCTGGGCAGGGAGCTGGGGATGCTCGGCTCGTCGCTCTACGCCCATGTCGAATCGAAGCAGGACCTCCTCGTCGACGTGGTCGAGGAGGGGGCGAGGCTGTTCGAGACGTCGGCGGAGAAGGCGTTGGCCACTGAGGGCACGGCAGCCGACCGGCTCGAGGCGCTGATCGCCGGCCATGTCGACGTGGTCATCGACAATATCGATGTCGCTCGCACATTCCTCAATGAAGCACGCATGCTCGATGGGGAACACCGACGGAGGATCCTCCTGGCCAGGGATCACTACGAGGAGGGATTCCGCTCGGTGATCAGGGAGGGGATC
>JBOGEU010000304.1:0-2611 GCA_050741995.1 Acidimicrobiia bacterium
CCCTCGAGGGGTGTCTTTGGACGAGGCGTCGTTCCGTTCCAGGTTCGTCGACGACACCGTCTGGTCTGTCCCTGAACAACATCGGATCCTGGAACAGTCGAGGGACTTAACAATCGGCCGTCAAGCCATAGATGGAATGCCCCCATCCGTGGCGGGAAACGGTCGAAACGGTGGGGATCGGCATGTTCTGCCCCACCGGCAGGCCATCTACTCTTGCGTAATAGGACCCCTTCGGCACTCCTGTGGGGGATCAGCGAATGTCGCGTTGTGCGATCAGGGTTCTTCGCGGGCGGGTGAGCTTATCTCCTTTCGGGATCGGTGGAGGCGGTGGCGAGGGCTTGGTGCTCTCGGAGCCGCCAGGACGGTCCTTTGATGTTGAGGACGACGGCCCGGTGGATGAGCCGGTCGAGGATGGCGGAGGCGACGACGGGGTCGCCGAACACTTTTCCCCAGTCGGGCAGTCCCCGGTTGCTTGTCACGAGGGTCGGGTGGCCTTTTCGGGTGCGTTCGTCGACGACGTGGAAGAATGCCGAGGTGGCCTGTGTGGATTCGATCGGTAGTAGGCCGACGTCGTCGATGACCAAGACGGTGGGGGCGGTGTAGGTGCGGAGTTTGGTGCGGAAGCTCCCGTCGACCATGGCAGCGACCAGCTGGCGGCACATGTCGTCGGCGGAGCTGAAGTAGCCTCGGTAGCCGGCTTCGACTGCGCTGGTGGCCAACGCCACCGCCAGATGTGTCTTCCCGCAGCCGGGCTGCCCTAAAAACAGGATCGGTCGGTTCTCTTCGATGAACCGCAGCGTGGCGAGATCCGAAACGAGTTTGGGGTCGACCGACGGTTGGAACTCGAAGTCGAAGTCTTCGACGGTTCGCCGGTAGGGGAACCGGGCGTAACGGAGCCGGGCGGCGAGACGCCGATCCCGGGTGGCGCCAGCCTGTTCGCCGACCACCCGCGCCAGGTATTCGACATGGGACCACCCCTCGGAGCCGGCGTCCTCGGCTAACAGGGCGAACCGTTCGGCGGCAGCGTCCATCTGGAGGTATCCGAGGTCGTCTTTGAGCTGCTCATAGACACTCATCGGCCTTCCTCACCTTCGCTGGTGCCGTCAAGGCGGTAACGGGCCAGATCGGGTGGCTCCACCCCGTAGTCACCCTCCAAGGCCAGCGACGCAGCCTCGTTGGGTGGTTCGGCCGTTGGGGGGACGACGGTGAGGTGGCGGCGGCGGCGCACCAGCGCTGCTCGTTCGGCGGCTCGACGATGCTGGGGGTCCCACACCTCGACGGTGCCGCCGCCGGCGACCTGGTGGGTGGCGACGACCGTGCCCGCCCATCTCACCACAAACATCGCCGAGTCGACTTGGCGGCGCACCTCCACGGCCTGGCCCAACAGGTCCGGTGGCACCGAATAACGAACCGCGCCGTATTCGATCAGCGGCACGTTGCGGTGCACCCGCCGGACGTCGACGTAGGCAGTGTCGAACCGGGACGCCGGTAGTGGCCGCAGCATCCGCTGCTCCACTTCGAACCGCTCGGCGGGAGCCACCCTGGTGGTGCGGTGAGCAACCTGGTGGACCCGACGTTCCAGCCAGACACCGGTCCGGTGGTTGAGCTCGTCGACGTCGACGGGTGGACCATCCAACTCGATCTCCTCGAGGAAGGTCTCCTTGTAGTGACGGAACGGCCGCTCCACCTTCCCCTTCCGGGCGGCATCGCCCGCCGCGCAGGCGACGATCTCGATCTGATGGTGGGTAGCGAACTCGACCGTCGGAGGATGCAAGCTGAACCGTTTCCCCTGAGACCTGCCCAACGCTCCCATCCGGTCGATCCGCACCGCCCTCGGCACCCCGCCGGCGGTCTCGAAGAACCTGACCATCCCCTCGAAAGTGTGATGGCGGTCGACCGAAGAAGCGAACCAGACGGTGCGCCACCGCGACCAACACAGGACACAACCGAAACAGAACAACTCGTGGTCCCACCCCCAGCGGATGGCCCACTCCGTGCAGTCCGACCAGTCCAGCTGTGCCTCCTCGGCCGGGCCGGTCTCGATCGGGATCGACGAAGCCGCAGCCCCCTTGAAACGAGCGCCCCGCACCTGACGGACATAACGGACCACCGTCGGATACGACCCCTCGAACCCCTCCGCCACCAGCCGGTCGAAAATCGACGTCGACAACAACCTCGGCTTCCGGTCCAAGATCGCATCCACTCGGCCCCGCCAATAGGCGTCCATCACCCTGGACTCGTCGGTCTTCTCCCGGCGAGGCCGTGGGCCACCCGCCGTCAGCCACTTCGACACCGTCGCTGGGTGATACCCCAGCTCGACAGCTATCTCCTTGATCGTCAGGCCCTCAGCCTGCAATCTCGTCACGTCCATGAACTCTCCCTGAGTCATCATGTCGGGGTGCTCCTCCAGAGTCGGATGCTTTGGTCGCTCCGAACTCTGGAGGAGCCCACCCCCACACACCGGTATTCACTTCAGGAAGAACCCACCCCCAACGCGAATTTCAGTGATCACAAACCGCGACGCCTACTGATCGCCCACACAAGCCGCAGTACGTCGTGGCGCTGACCCAGATTGAAGGCGATCTCGGCTGCGAAAGCGGCTGCTTCGGCG
>JBOGEU010000305.1:0-5149 GCA_050741995.1 Acidimicrobiia bacterium
AGGTGCGGGGAGCCTTGGGCAACGGCGTCGACTCGTTTCTCGTGGTGATCGGCGACACCGTGCCTCATATCGACCATCTGGCACACCATTACGAGATCGTGGAGCACCTCAGGGACCTCCAGGAGAACCTCCCCGACTTCGAGGTGGGGATGCCGACCCGGTTCCGGGAGTGGCAATTCAGGCGACGTATCGAGCTCGGGGCCCAGTTCTTCGTGACCGGGCCCATCCTCGACCCCGATGCAGTCGAGCAATACATGAGCCGTCTCAAACTCAAGCCGGAGGACCCTCCGGTCTACCTGATGATCATCCCCCCGTTCAGCCCGGCATGGGTGGAGCAGATGGAGGCGATCGGCGCCGTGCCGGCGGGCGACGGCCTGAAACAACGTCTCGGCGAGTTGGCACCCGATGTTGCCCGCAAGCTCGCTTGGGAGATCACCACCGAGTTGGAGGCACGAGCTCGCGACGCCGGGGCGGCCGGTGTGATCCTGATGGGTCTCAAATTCGACTCCGTGGTAGGCGAAGCCGCCGAGAGCTGGCCCGCCCCGGGTAAGTGACGGTTCCTGGTCAGGGTGCGCCCTGTCTGGTCTCGTAGACGTGGCCGAGAGGGCTGGTCCACCGGTAGACGCCGGGACGGACCCGTTTCAGCTTCCAGCCTCGCCGGTGATGGTTGACGTGATCGTGGCGGCAGAGCGGACTCAGCTCTCGGGCTGCGGTGCGATGGGCTTGGGCCCACGGGACTTCGTGGTTGATGTCGCAGTCGGTGGAGTTGATCCGGCAGCCCTTGAACACACAGGTGGGGTTCAGGGCCTGCACTTCTCGTTTCTGGGTGACGGTGGGGCGTCGTCTTGTGGTGTAGACGCCTATCGGCTGGTCGCCCTCGGTGATGGTGAACCGCCATTCCGAGCCGTGTTGGCGTTCGGTGACCTGCCGGGCGAGGTCGGCGAGTACCGGGCCCCACCCCGGAATCTGGCCCGGGTTGTCGTTCAGCCCCAGGAGCGTGGTGAGCTCGGCTCTGATCTCGACCGATTCACCGGCGACCGGCTTGTCGTGGCCGATGGCCTGGTGGTGTCCAGTGAGGATGTCGAGGTAGAGGTCGGCTCTGATCTGGTCTATCGGCCGCCGGTCGCCACGGCTCTTGGCGATCCGGGCGAGACGGTTGATCCTTCTCATTGCCGCGTTGGCCCGGTCGGGTGGTAGACGATGCCCGCAGAGGTCGGCGGTCCCGTCCTCGGAAGGCTCGCAAACCACCAGTCTCTCGGCCACCTTGTCCCGGTACCGGTCCAAGGCAGCTGCCGGGTCGGCGCTGATCACCAGCCTCCTGATCCGGGCTCGGAGCTGACCGGTGGTCGATTCCGGTGCTTCGGTCAACACTTCGTCTGCGATCTGTCGTGCCAGTTCCACGGGCAGATGAGAGATCTGGTCGATGATGATCCGTGCCCGGGCCACATCGATCAGCCCGGCCGCCAGCGACTCCCAAACCTGGGGAAGCCGCCGGCACAGATCCTCGGCCAGCTCGGTTTGGATCTCGGCGCCGCGACGGGTGAGGGAGAGGGCGGCCCTGATCTCGGTGGAGGTCGTCTCGAACCGGTCCTGCTCGTCCTCGACAAAGGGCAGCGCGTCCACGGCATCGGAGATCGAAGCGATGTCGGCATAGATCTCGGCATCGAGCCAGGACCGGAGCCGGGATCTGGCCTTCAACAGGGACACCCGATCATGCCCGGTCAGCTGGTCCCGGTCGATGCTCGCCACGGTCACCGCCAGCATCAGCCCCGGCTCCAATTCGTCGAGACCGACGATGAGCGGGTCCGACTCCTCGATCGGCTCGGGTGCCGACGACGGCTGATGGTCGTCGATGGGGAGGTCGTACCGGGAAGTGGTTTCGGTATCGAACATATGTTCGTATCGTACCGCCCCCCGGAGACAAATTCCATACCCCTGTGCCCGGATCGGGAGTTTTTTCTAACGGCAGTAGCACTTGGCCGGGGCGGTCAAGAAATCACCCGACCCGTTAAGGAAATCAGCGCGATTTGCCGATGATCTCCTATGGGGACGGAGCGACCGGTTCGTGCGCAACGACGCGCAGTCGGCGTCGCTATCGGAGCGACGTTGCTGCTGGTTGTTCTGGTGGTCGCGCTCGCCTTCGCCAACTCGGTGGGGGCGGGGAGGGTGGCCGCCAACGCCGAGGACCTGCACTGGGCCAACGCCTCGTTGGGAACCGCCGCGCTGACACGTGCCGCCCTGGCCCAGGCGACGACCTTCTCTGAGCTGGAGAGCATCGATCTGGCATCTGTCGAGGACCTCACGGCTGCGATGAGCGAAGCCCGGGACGCACGTGACCGTCTGAGCGAGCTACGTGACGACGGCGAGGGGAGTGTCTCCCTGGCTCCCCTGACCCATTTCGTCGCCGATGTCGACGGCGTCGTCGTCGCCCTCGACAAGGGTGACTTCGCCGTTGCCAAGGAATTGATGATGACCGATGTCGAAACCTCGTACATCGACCTCGTCGACTCGCTGCAGGCCGAGCAGACCGACATACAGGCTCAGATCGAAGCCAACACCGTCGGCTCCAGGCGGATGACGGAATTCATCCAGTTCTTCCTGATGCTGGCCATCCCGGCTTCTGCCGTCATCATCTACCGCTCCATTGCCCGGCGCCAGGTCCGGGAGTTTCGGCTCAAGGTCGATCTCGAGCTCGAGAAGGAGCGGGAGATCGGACGGGCCAAGGACGAGTTCATCGCCGGTTTGTCCCACGAGCTGCGCACCCCGCTGACGTCGATATACGGCTTCGCCGAGATCCTCACCGACGGGGGGGCGGACGATCCTGCGACTTCTCACGAGTTGGCCGGGATCATCGCCAACGAGTCCGCGGAGATGACCCGCATGGTCGATGACCTCCTCGCCGCGGCAAGGCTGGAGAGCACCGGCGTCGAGATCGAGCTGTCGCCGACCCGGGTGTCCGAGGTGGTCGACGCCGCCATGATCCCCTTCGAACGGGCCAGGCTCGACGTCAAGCGTGCCGGCGAGGACGTCGAAGTGGCTACCGATTCCGCCCGGCTCCGACACGTGCTCGTCAATCTCATCTCGAATGCAGCACGTCATGGCGGCCCGAAGATCGGCATCGAGGTCTCGTCAGGTGATGGCATGGTCGACATCGAAGTCTGGGACAACGGCGATGGCGTGCCCGAGGACCGCTTGGAGAAGCTCTTCGCCACCTTCGTGCACGATGGCGCGGCGACACTGATGACCGGGACTCTCGGCCTGGGACTGGGTGTGGCCTCCCGGCTGACCGGCCTGCTCGGCGGCAAGCTGTCCTACCAGCGATTCGCCCAAAAGAGCTATTTCACGGTCACCCTGCCCTTGCTCACCGGAGACCAACGAGAGGACGGCGACGAGCCGGTGGGCGACGGCTTCGACCCTGCCGACGCGGTGACGGAGAGCTCGGTGGCGGACGTGATCCGGGCCATGTCGGCGTGAGGCGGGCACTCGGGGCCGCGGTCGTGGCGATGATCCTCGCAATCACCGCGACTGCCGTCGCCACCCAGTCGGAGTCCTTCAAGGACACATTCGAGACAGGCGGCTACTCCGGCAACGATGGCAGTCTCAGCTGGAGTGGGTCGTGGGCTGAAGTCGGTGAGCCGACCAATCCCGGAGGGGGCGCGGTCACAGTCGTCCAGCAATCATCGTGCAAGTCAGGCCGATGCATGAGGATCAACGCGGCCCTGATTGGAACTTTCGGTGCCTATCGGATAGCCGACACCGAGGGCATGGTCAGCCTTCAGCTCAGATATGACATAAAGCGCCAAGGCGGGTTGTCGCTCTCCAACCTGCAGGTCCAGGTGTCGGACAATGGGAACTCGGACTGGCAGACGGTGAAGACGCTGTCGTTGTCCACCAGCGACGGCTCGCCGGTCAGCTACTCGAATGACATCAGTGGCTACATATCCGGGACCACCGGCGTCCGCTTCGTCGCCGAGTCGGTTCTGTCGCTGTTTGGCGGCTCGGCCCATATCGACAACGTGGAGATCACCGGAGAGGTGGCAGAGCCCACCACCACTACTTCGACGACGACGACTGTCGATACCACCACGACCACCACGACGACGACAACCACTACGGCCACCACCGGGTCCCAGCCCACGACGAGCACGACCCAGCCTCCGGTAACGACCACGACCAGACCGAGGACGACCACGACCGACGCACCGACTGACGGGCCGACGACGACTGAGCCGGCGGCACCGTCCTCGACCACGACCGTCGCCGACACTACGTCCACCACTACTGCCGGGCCCGGGCGCAGCACCACCTCGATCACATCACCGCCGTCTTCGACTTCGACGACCACAACCACCGTCGGCGGCCCTCTCGGCCCCGACCCCGGCGGTCCGGGATCGAGTGGGGACGGCACCGTTCCGGAGGGAAGTGGATTGAGGGCGGCGGTGACGGGTCTCCAGGCGAACTTCCAGGGTGACCTCTACGGAGAGGCGCGGACCGTGATCGCTCTCGACGGGGTCGATCTCCAGGCCGATTACAAGATGGTGGTAGAGGTGATCCGGTCGTCATGGGCCTGGGTCGTCCTCCTCGGGCTCATCATCGCCTGGGCCATCGTCACCGGTCTCGACCGCCGTCGTGGGCCGCTCCCCGGCTGAGCTCGGCTTTCTGCGGGGGAAGGGGCCTTCTACCGTGATCGGCTATGGACCTCGCACTCGATCTCGTGATCATCTTCATCCTCCGCCTGCTCGACGTCGGGATGGCCACCGTTCGCATCGTCCTCCTCGGGCGGGCCCGACGGGGGCCGGCGGCGCTGCTCGGCTTCTTCGAGTCCTTGATCTGGGTGATCGCCATCGCCCGGGTGTTCGACGGTCTCGATGACCCGGGACGGATGGTGGCTTTTGCTCTCGGCTTCGCCGCCGGGACCTACGCCGGCTCGGTTGTCGAAGAGTGGCTGGCGCTCGGGCAATCGTTGATCCGGGTCGTGGCGCCGGTCCACACCGACCCGGTCGCTCCTCTGCTCCGGGCGAGGGGCTTCGGGGCAACGGTGCTCAACGGGGACGGCCTGGCTGGAGAGGTCCGGGTCACCTTTTGCGTCGTTCCCCGCAAGGAGGTGTACACCGCGACCCGGCTCGTCCACGAGTCGAATCCGCTGGCG
>JBOGEU010000306.1:0-1463 GCA_050741995.1 Acidimicrobiia bacterium
GGGGAGGGAAGGCCATCCGGCGGGCCGTCGACTCGGTGCTTACCTGAACGTGAGGCGCGAGACGGTCCCCCGGGACCGCCCCACCGGAGGACCGTCGAGTGCGTGGCCTACCCGAACTGCCAGCCGGCCAGACGCCACCGCGGGTCGATTGATAGCGTGGAGCAGGTACGCGACGCGAAGTAGTCCCCTGACGGGCAGGCCGGGGAACCGCTCTGCAATGCGGGAGCGGATCATGGTGACGCGGGCCATGAACCCCGTGAGGGACATCACCCTGCCATCCTTCGGATGACCACCACGTCACGGAAGCGGCCGTCGGCGGACAGGGCGGCGATCGCTCGGCCGACCACTTGGTGTCGAGCACCAAGCCGATGTCGCCGCAGATCGGGCATCGTTCCATGCCCAGATCTGCCGGCCTCCACCCAGAGAGGGTCCGGACGGTGGCCGAGCCTGGTTGGTCAGGCTCGACCCGTACGCGCACTACGGATGGTGGGACCAGGACTGCACGATGCAAGTCTGAGCGACGAAATCACCTGGGTGACCAACTCCCCTTTGTCCGACGCCTACCCACTCCTGGGCCCAGCGGATTGGACGCTGACCCGTCGCTGCGCGACGTTGGCATGGCTCATCTGCTGGGGCAGAAGGGGGATCGAAATGTCGGTTGACGCCGAGCTCTTCGACGCCGCGCACCTACGGACTGACACTAAGTCCGACGGCGTCGAGGCCACGATCATTCTTGGAGGTGAACTCGACCTCCGTAGTGTCGATCAGTTCTTGGCCTGCGTCCGCGACGTGCTCGAGGGACACCCGGCACCGGTCGCGGTCGACGCTCGCGGCGTCACATTCATGGATTCGTCCGGCCTGGCGGCTCTACTCCACGCCCGCTCCATGAGCGGTCACGCAGAGGTAGCTTTCCGTGTCGGCGACGCATCACCGATGGTTCGACGCGTGGTGGGAGTTGCTGGCGTCGAGGAACTGTTCATGGACAACCCGCCAGTACCTCCGGACGCCGCGCCGGCGCCGCCCCCCGACCCGTAGGCCAAGGGGCGGCAAGTGAGACCGGTCTCGCTAGGACTCGGGTTCGTCGAGCGGCCGGGCGTGGGCCCGCAGCCGGATCTCGTCGAAGAAGTCAGCTGCACGCCGTGATGGCGTCGGCGAGCCAGCTCGGTGCCGGGGTCGCAGGGTCCTGCTGCAGGTCCCGGTCGTAGGCGGCGAACTCTTCGACCGGGACAGCCTGGGTGATTTCGTCGAAGGTGCATTCGCACTTCGCCTGGGTGGCGCCCGGTTGGGCCGCACACGCGTTCAGGAAGTTGGTGCGGACTGCGTCCGTGTAGCCCTCCCCAACGGGCGCCTCCGGCTGGCTCGTCTCGTCGGTGCCACTGCCGTCATCCGTGTCGCCCTGGTCAGTGGCTGGTCGTATCGCCACCGGCGTCGGTCTCGTCGCTGTCGTCATCGCCACAGGACCC
>JBOGEU010000307.1:0-2421 GCA_050741995.1 Acidimicrobiia bacterium
TCGGGGGTGGTCGGCGCGGCCAAGCCGTCGGCCGAAGTGTTCGCGATCCTGGGCGAGCGGATCCCCTATCCCCTCGGGCGGTGTGTCTTCGTCGACGACAGTGAGGCCAACGTGGCTGGGGCCGCCAAGGCAGGCATGGATGCGATCCTGTTCACCGACACAAACCATCTGCGAGGGGACCTGCAGGCAAGAGGGCTCTCTCTCAGGGCCGACTGACGCGCCCAGCGCAGTTGGGGCTCCACAGCCCGCCTCAGGCGTAGCCGGCTGTCGCGGCCAGACGAGTCGGTGTCACGTTCCTCCCATCAACCTTCCCGCACCCAGACCCCGACCGCAGTCGGCTGGAGGGTGCCGGTCACCACACTGGCCCAGTCGTCGGCCAGTTGACCGGTGTCCATATGGCCCCTCAGTCGAGTGGCGAACTCATCTGCGATCTGCTCGGGGTCGTAGTGCGACCGGTTGAAGCGGCGGTCGACCCATTTCATCACCCTTCGTCGGACCGGGTTGAACAGCGCAGCGACCGCCAAGGTCGACCCGGCCACGAACAGCGGGGTCTGCCCGCCGACGAGCCGCGAGGGGAGCCAGACCGCACCGAACCCGTAGACCGCGGCCAGGGCCCCGGCCACCAGGGCATAGGACACCGTCCGGCTGACCAGCCGCTCGAAGTCGTAGAGCCGGTAGCGGAGGATGGCCAGGGTGAAGGCGGCGCCCACGAAGATGGTGAAGACGAAATTGAGCAGCGGGTCGAGCCATGCCGGGCCCTCGCGGCTCGCCCCGGCGAAGAAGATCACGGCGACCGCCCCCACCCAGACCAGGACCTTTACCTGCTGGCGCTCTGCGCCCTCCCCTGTGCGATACCGGGAGACCAGCGACGCAAGGGCCAGGACTATCAACACCAGTTGGCCGGGAAACAGGAACACAGCCACTCGGTCGAGAAGCGATGCGAGGGCGGGGATGGCCAGAGGATTCGCGAAGTCGCCGCTCGTGGTGTCGACGTCCACGTAGAAGGCAGAGGTGACGAAGGCGGCTGCCACCGTCGCCACAGCCAGCCAAAGGACCGGGCGCCAGCGAGGGGAGGGGAGATGGCCATCGGGGTAGAGAAGGAGTAGGAAAGGGAGGTTGAACGTGGCCAGGATCCACACCCAGCCGGACACCCAGGCGGCGGCGAGTACCACCGGTATGCCTCCCCAACGATCGAGGCCGTACTGGACGAATTCGGCCGTCAACCCCTCCAGCGGGAAGCTGATCCCGGCCACCATGATCCACCATCCGACACCGTTGCCCGGTTGTTTGAGAACCAGACGCAGTCCAAGGGTCCCGACGGCGACGAAGGCCAGATCCTCGAAAGCTTGGATCAGCGGGCCTGCTTGATCGCCCGGATCGGTGGTGGGCAGACCGGAGGTCGTGAACAACAGAGCCACCTCGATCACGTAGGCGATCAGTGTCACGATCCACACGGTCCAGGCCAGGCGACGCCCGGTTTGATCACTCATCCTTCATCGCCTGCACTCTGCTGCGGGCCCGTGACGAAACCGTTACGAGCCTTCCACCACCAAATCCGCCCTCCCGAGGACATCCTGATATCTCCGGCCTGGTACCAGGCGAGCTCGAGTCGTGCGTGAGTGCCCGGCACCGAGTCATGGTTGTTAGTTTCACAGCGCGCCCCGACAACTGGAGAAGACTGTGTGTTACGACTCCGACGGCAGCCCACCGATCGACCCGATCGAAGGCGGATCAAACGGCCACCAGGACCTGACCCTGACAGCAGCAGACGGCAACGAGTTCGCCGCCTTCATCGCTACCAGTGTCGAGCCCGAGGGCCCGGGCGTCGTGATTCTTCCCGACGTCCGCGGTCTCCATCATTTCTATGAGGAGCTTGCCCTTCGATTCGCCGAGCATGGATACGACGCGGTGGCTTTCGACTATTTCGGCCGCACCGCCGGCGTGGCGAAACGCGACGACGAGTTCCCCTATAAGGAGCACGTCCCGCTCACGACACTGGAAGGTGTCACCGCCGACACCGCCGCCGCCGTTGCCCATCTGAGGTGGACCGACACGGATCGTGCGATTTTCACCCTTGGCTTCTGCTTCGGGGGTTCGAACTCGTGGCATCAGGCGGCTGCGGGCCATGGTCTGGCCGGCGCGATCGGCTTCTACGGCAACCCGAAGCGGCCACCCCTGGGACCGATCGAGAGGGTCAGCGAATACGCCTGTCCCATCCTCGCTTTGATGGGGGGAGACGACCCCGGTATCCCCAACGAAGTGGTCGAGGAGTTTCGCCAGGCTCTCGACGCGGCCGATATCGAGAACGAGGTCGTGATCTACTCCGACGCCCCGCATTCCTTCTTCGACCGGCAGCAAGAGAAATTCGCGACCGAATCGGCCGATGCCTGGAAGCGGACTCTGGAGTTCATCTCCGGCCAC
>JBOGEU010000308.1:0-2365 GCA_050741995.1 Acidimicrobiia bacterium
TCGGGGGTGGTCGGCGCGGCCAAGCCGTCGGCCGAAGTGTTCGCGATCCTGGGCGAGCGGATCCCCTATCCCCTCGGGCGGTGTGTCTTCGTCGACGACAGTGAGGCCAACGTGGCTGGGGCCGCCAGGGCAGGCATGGATGCGATCCTGTTCACCGACACAACCCATCTGCGAGGGGACCTGCGGGCAAGAGGGCTCCCTCTCAGCGCCGGCTGAGGCGCCTAGCGCCGTGCGGGCCCCACAGCCTCAACCACACCCAGGCCTAGCCGCCCGTCGCGGCCAGACGAGTCGGTGTCATGCTTCTCCCATCAACCTTCCCGTACCCAGACCCCTACCGCAGTCGGCTGCAGGGTGCCGGTCACCACACTCGCCCAGTCGTCGGCCAGTTGACCGGTGTCCACATGGCCCCTGAGCCGGGTGGCGAAATCGTCGGCGATCTGCTCGGGATCGTAGTGCGACCGGTTGAACCGGCGGTCGACCCATCTCATCACCCTCCGTCGGACCGGGTTGAACAGCGCAGCGACCGCCAGGGTCGACCCGGCCACGAAGAGGGGGGTCTGCCCACCGACGAGCCGGGAGGGGAGCCAGACCGCACCGAACCCGTAGACCGCGGCCAGGGCCCCGGCTACCAGGGCATACGACACGGTCCGGCTGACCAGTCGGTCGAAGTCATACAGCCGGAAGCGGAGGATGGCCAGTGTCAAAGCAGCAACCAGGAAGACGGTGAAGGCGAAATTGAGTAGGGGATCGAGCCAGACCGGGCCCTCGAGGATGCCGATGACCGAGAAGAAGATCACAGAAACCGCCCCGACCCAAAGCAGGACCTTCACCTGCTGGCGCTCAACCCCTTCCCCATTTCGGAACCTCGACACCAACGACAAGAGAGAAAGCAAGATCAACGTCAGCTGACCGGGGAGGACCACGAAGGTGAGCAGCCACTCGAACACGGGGGTGAGGGCGGGGACTCCGAGGGGGTTGGGCAGACCACCGGCCACCGGGTCGGGATCGACGGAGAAGGCTGCCGTCACGAAGGCGGTCACCACCACCGCCACCGCCAGCCAGAGCACCGGCCGCCAGCGGCGGGAGGGAAGGTGGCCGTCGGGGTAGAGCAGGAGCAGGAACGGGATGTTGAACGTGGCCAGGATCCACACCCAGCGCGCCATCCAACTGGCAAAGAGAACGATCGGGATCGCTCCCCATCGGTCCAGCCCGAACTGGACGAACTCGGCCATGAACCCCTCGAGAGGGAAGCTGATCCCGGCCGCCATGATCAACCAGCCGACCGCGTTGCCGGGGTGCTTGAGCACCAGACGAAGCCCGAGAGTTCCCACCGCGACGAAGGCCAGGTCCTCGAATGCCTGTATGAGTGGGCCGGCTTGGTCGCCCGGGTCCGTGGTCTGAAAACCGGTAGTCGCGAAAAGCAAAGCCACCTCGGCCAGGTAGGCGAGCAGCGTCACGATCCACAAGATCCAGGCCAGGCGACGTCTGGTCAGATCACTCATCCTTCATCGCCTGCACCCTGCCACGGGCCCGTGACGAAACCGTTACGAACCCTCAACGTGAGTGCCCGGCACCGCGTCATGGTTGTTAGTTTCACAGCGCGCCCCGACAACTGGAGAACACCGTGTGTTACGACTCCGACGCCAGCCCGCCGATCGACCCGATCGAAGGCGGATCGAACGGCCACGAGGACCTCACCTTGACCGCGGCCGACGGCAACGAGTTCGCCGCCTTCGAGGCCACCAGTGCCGAACCCAAGGGCTCGGGCGTGGTGATCCTCCCTGACGTCCGCGGCCTCCATCATTTCTATGAGGAGCTTGCTCTTCGCTTCGCCGAGCACGGATACGATGCGGTGGCCTTCGACTACTTCGGGCGCACCGCCGGCGTAGCGAAACGCGACGACGAGTTCCCCTATAAGGAGCACGTCCCGCTCACGACACTCGATGGTGTCACCGCCGACACCGCCGCCGCCGTCGCCCATCTGAGGGCGACCGACCCGGGCCGTTCGATATTCACCCTCGGCTTCTGCTTCGGAGGTTCGAACTCGTGGCATCAGGCGGCTGCGGGCCATGGTCTGGCCGGCGCGATCGGCTTCTACGGCAATCCGAAGCGGCCACCCGTGGGACCGATCGAGAGGGTCAGCGAATACGCCTGTCCCATCCTCGCTTTGATGGGGGGAGACGACCCCGGGATCCCGAACGAAGTGGTCGAGGAGTTTCGCCAGGCCCTCGACGCGGTCGATATCGAGAACGAGGTCGTGATCTACTCCGACGCCCCGCATTCCTTCTTCGACCGGCAGCAAGAGAAATTCGCGACCGAATCGGCCGATGCCTGGAAGCGGACTCTGGAGTTCATCTCCGGCCAC
>JBOGEU010000309.1:0-2022 GCA_050741995.1 Acidimicrobiia bacterium
AGCAGGCGAAGTTGATCAAGAACGAGGCCAAGGCACTGCTCAAGACCATCAAGACCGATGTCAAGGACATGGCGTCGCTGGTGGTCGAAGTCGGTGGCACGAAGTGGGAGCAGGACGAGAACGGGCGTTGGGTCGAGAGCCGGTGAAGCTCAGACGCCTGCCATCCGATGGGGGATGGAATCCCGGAAGGTGGTCGCGAGTTGTGAGACGGGGATCGGCTCCGCGTCACCCAGAGTCAGCGTGTCGCCCCCCATTGTCCCCACCCGGCGGCCTGTCACGACCGGAGGGGTGACCGATCCTGGCTCGAACACGGCCAGGAAGCGATGCGGGTCTTCGGAGAACAGAAGATCGAGGTCGTCTCCGATCAAGGTGGCGCCCACCACGGAAGCGATGCAGATCTCGGCGACGGCGAGCGCCAGGCCCCCATCCGAGATGTCATGGAGCACCGGCACCCGAGCCGCCAGCCCGGTGGCGATCGCGATCGCTTCTTTCGCCAGGTCGGGATCGGGGGCCGCCGGGCGTCCGGTGAGCTCGTGGTGGATCACTCTCTGCACCGCTGATCCCGCCAGGTTCGGCGACGGGGCGGGGCCGACCTCCCAGATCTCCATCCCTGCCGCCGCCCGTGACAGCCGTGGCGGGGTGGCGGGCATGGGATCGGCGAGCCCCAACATCCCGACCACCGGGGTGGGATGGATGTCGACGCCCTCGGTCTGGTTGTAGAACGAGACGTTGCCCCCGATCACCGGGATGCCGAGCACCTCACATGCCTCGGATATCCCTTCGACGCTCTCCCGGAATTGCCACATGATCTCCGGCTTCTCCGGGTTGCCGAAGTTGAGGTTGTCGACCACTGCCATCGGCCAGGCTCCGGTCACGGCGACATTCAGGGCGGCCTCATAGACGAGACGGGCGCTTCCCGCCCTGGGGTCGAGATGGCAGAGACGGCCGTTCCCGTCGGTGGACACCGCCAGTGCCTTGTTCGTCCCCCGAATTCGGAGCAGCGAGCCGTCGGAGCCGGGCCCGATCACCGTGTTGAGGAAGAGCATGTGGTCGTACTGCTCGTGAACCCACGCCGTCGATCCGATGGCCGGGTCGTCGAGAAGGCGGAGGAGGACGTCCGGGGCCGAACCTTCCAGCCCTTGGGCTGGAGTCGCCCACAACGAGTCGATCCAGTCCGGCCGCCGCGTAGGCCTCTGGTACAGAGGGGCGTCATCGGCAAGCGATGCAGCCGGGACCTCGGCCACCAGCTCGCCCTGATGACGGACGGTGAGGGTGTTCCCCTCACGCACCACTCCGACCACCGCCGAGTCGATCTCCCACTTCGCGGCGACGGACATGACCTCGTCGACCCGCTCCGGTGTGACGAAGGCCATCATCCGCTCCTGGGACTCCGACATGAGCAGCTCCGGGGCGGACATCCCCGTCTCACGGACATGGACCGCGTCGAGGTCGACCTCCATCCCCACCCCGGCCCTGCCGGCAGGCTCGGATGTGGCGCAGGAGAGACCCGCCGCTCCCAGGTCCTGCACTCCCACCACCAGGCCTCGCTCGTAGAGCTCGAGACAGGCCTCGATCAGCTTCTTCTCCTCGAAGGGGTCTCCTACCTGGACACTGGGCCGCTTCTCGTGGGACTCGTCGTCGAAGGAGGCGGAGGCCAGAACCGAGGCGCCACCGATGCCGTCGCGACCGGTGGCCCCGCCGAGCAGGATCGCCACCGTGCCCGGTTCCCCCGCCGTTCCCAGCACCAGCTGCTCACGACGCATGATCCCGAGACACATCACGTTGACCAGGGGATTCCCCGAATAGCAGGGGTCGAACTCCAGCTCGCCACCCACGGTGGGGACCCCGACTGCGTTGCCGTATCCGGCGATCCCAGCCACCACACCGTTGAACAGATACCGGTTCTTGGGGTCGTCGAGCGGACCGAAGCGGATCTGATCCCACAGCGCGACCGGCCGCGCCCCCATGGTGAACACGTCGCGCAGGATGCCACCCACGCCGGTGGCCGCTCCCTGGTAGGGC
>JBOGEU010000310.1:0-2038 GCA_050741995.1 Acidimicrobiia bacterium
TCAGCAAGTTGGGCGGTTTGACCCGGGCGGCAAGGGCGCGCGACCTCAGCGTCGAGATGGGTCTGGGCCTCATAATCGAGGACACCTGCGGCGGCGACATCGCGACCGCGGCGGTGGCGCACCTGGCCCAGTCCACGCCGGAGCGCAACCTGTTCGCATCAACGGATCTCAACGGCTACGTCACGCGGGAGTTCGCCGATGGGGCGCCGAGGCGTGAGGGTGGTGAGATCGTCGCATCCCATGCTGCGGGGCTCGGTTTGGAGCCTCGGCTCGAGGAACTGGGGCCACCGATCCTGGAGATCACACAGCGCTAGTCCCTTTTGTGGAGGGTGCCGACATTGCGATGTCGGGAGATCGCGAAAGCAGACCACCGTCCGTCTTCCTGAGGAACTCGCCAACGATGCCGAAGCAGTTGCTCGTGTCCAGGGGACGAGCGTCAACGCCTTGATCATCGAGGCGCTCAGCAACGAGATCCAACGGGTCCGGGATGATGAAGAGTTCACCAGCCGGGCAAAGCGGCAACTCGAACGTGATCGGGAGTTGCTCGAACGTCTCGCCCGGTGATTCGATACCTCACCCTGGCGGAGTACCTCTGGTTGGCGGGACAGGTCACAGGGGTGGACGCCACCGTTCTCGCCAAGGCGTCCAGATCGGACCTCGCCGATTCAGCGTTGCATGCTCCTCAGGCCGGGTTCGGCGACGAAGTGTTCTATCCGGACATTTTCGACAAGACGGCTGTGCTGGTCTGCGGTTGGCCTGGAACCATCCTCTGATCGACGGCAACAAGCGCGCGGCGTGGGCGGCGCTGGTCATGTTTGTAGATCTCAATCAGGGCGGCTGAGAACCAGACCTTCCTGATGTCGACCAAGCTGAGCATGCCATGCTGTCAATAGCGGCACATGAGGTGGACGAGGCCTGGACGGCGACATGGCTTCGCGAGCGGGTGCGTTTCAGTCGTGATTGATCGTCTCGTTTCCCTCTCAGCGGCGTGCTCGGCGATCACAAGCCTCGCCCGATCAGTGCCGCCCTTCGGCTGGCTTAGGCCAAGCCACGATCAGTGGTGACGATCGACGTGTCGAGCCTCCAGCGCTCGCTACATGTCGGCGGGGGTGGTGAGAGTTTTCTCTGTCAAGGCGAAGACCTTGACCGGTCGCTGGACGCCCTTCATCACCAGGTCTTCGACCGGTACCCAATCGACCCGGTCCCGGACCGATGCCATCGTTCGCTCCGAGACCAGGATTTGGCCCGGTTCGGCGGCGGTGGCCAGCCGGGCGGCCACGTTCACGTGGTTGCCGACAACCGTGTAGTCGGTCCGTGTTGAAGAGCCGATGTTGCCCACCGTCACCCAGCCGGTGCTGATCCCGACCCCGATCGAGAGATCTTCCTCGAGGCGCATCCATGTCCTGCGTAACCTCTCGACTTCGGCCAGCATCTCGAAGGCGGTGGCGACGGCACGCTCGGCGTGGTCCTCGAAGGGAATGGGGTCTCCGAAGAAGGCCAGGACGCCATCGCCAAGGTACTTGTCCAGGGTGCCGCCGTTGGAGAAGACCAATTCGGTCATGGCGCTGAAGTACTCATTCAGGGCATCGACGAGTTCCTCGGGTTCCATCCTCTCCGACATCTGGGTGAAACCTCGGATGTCCGAGTAGAGAATGGTCAGATTGCGCCGGACCGAGGCGAACGCCACCGGCGCCTCCCCGGTGAGAATCGCGTCGGCGACCTGGGGGGAGACGTATCGCCTCAGCCGTTCGGTGCGTTGCAGCTGGGTGACCTGTTCCTCGATCGTCTTCTCCAGATTGGTGTTGAGCTCGCTCAATCCCTCATAGAGGGAGGCGAGCTGCCTGCTCGTCCGGTTCAAATTGACCGTGAGCCTCCCGAACTCGTCCCGGTTGGGAACCTCGACCTCTTGGCCGAAGTCGCCGTCGGCGATCCTTCCCAGCGCCAGGTCGATCCTGCGCACCGGGCGTATGAGCGACCACGACAGGACGGCTCCCATGGCGAGGGCGGTGAGCAGGCTGACACCCGAGAACAGGGCAAC
>JBOGEU010000311.1:0-2034 GCA_050741995.1 Acidimicrobiia bacterium
CCGTGGTCCTCGGTGTCAAGAACCGATCGGAGCTCTCCGAGTGCCTACAGGCAGCAGAGCTCGGACCATTGCCTGCCGACGTGGTGGCGATGATTGACGAGAGGATGGGCCCGCTTCGCACCTGAAGCGTCGCCGCACCTCTGTCGTTAGAGGCGCTTACCCATGATCACATCTTCGCTGCGGTCGGAGATGACGAACCCGAGATGGGTGTCCTTCAGAGCGTGCGTTCGCAGGGCAATCCAAACCCGCGTCGGGTGGACTGCGGCCTCTGGCATCTCATCAACTCTGACTAAACTGATTCGAGTCAGGTTCATGATGCTCGAGAATTACCACCTATGACCGCACAACCCGATCGTGTCCGGATTTTTAGAGATGACAACACGGGTCCGGATCTTCCAATTGTTGAGCGGGGTGGAAGGGCGCGGGCGGTTGTCTGGCCTGGTGTGGGCGCCCGGCTTCGTTCGATTCATCGCATCACGCTGGGGCCAGGTGGTCGAACGGTGGAGCTGGTCCATCCGATGGAGGCGGTCTATTACGTGATGGGGGGTGAGGTGACGGCGGTCGATCCGGGTGATGCCAGTCGCCAATTGTTGACATCTGGTTCGATGGCTCATATCGGGCCCGCGACCCGGTATGTGTTCGAAGCCGGTCCGTCTGGAGCCGACATCATCGGTGGCCCGTGTCCGGCCGACCCTGCGATGTATGCCCATCTCGATGGTTGAGACCCGGGCGAAATAGGAGGAGTGAGATGAGTATCCGCGTGTTCCATCGGGATCAGCCTTCGACCATGGTGCCGATGATTGCAAGGGACGCCCGTTTGGTGGTTTGGCCCGGGGTGGGGGCGGAGACTGCGAACATGAACTATGTCGACATGCAGCCCGGTGAGCGCAATGTGGATCATGTTCATCCCGAGTCCGAGGACACCATCTACATCCTGGACGGAAAGGGTTCGATCGAGGATGTGACAAATGGTGTGCGCTTGGAGTTCGAGGCGGGTGACGTGGTCCATGTGCCGGTCGGTGTGTGGCATGCGGTCTCCGGCGACATGGGGGTGCACATCGAGAGCGTGGGCGGGCCTTGTCCCGCTGATTGGACCATGCTCCGAGCGGCCGGGCTGCTCACCTCCGAGTCGGTCGACGACGCCCCGTGAGCGATTCGGTCTCGATTGGCCTGGTCCAGATCGGCGCCGAACCGTTCGAAGTCGAGGCCAATCGGGAGCTGATCGACAGGTCGGCGGCAACCGCCTTCGATCGGGGGGCCGACATCGTGATCCTCCCCGAGATGATCGCCCACGGCTACGTGGCGGATTGGCAACGACTCTTTCCCCTGGCGGAGCCGATCGATGGCCCAACCGTCAAGTCCTGGTCTTCGTTGGCCGCCGAGGCAGGCGGCTACGTGGTCGGCGGCTTCTGTGAGCGCGACGGCGAGGCCCTTTACAACACGGCGGTGGCCGTCGGTCCCGACGGGTTGATCCTGCACTATCGCAAAGTTCATCTCTTCGCGGAGGAGAAGGTGGCTTTCAGGGCGGGCAACCTCGGGTTCCCGGTCGTGCCCACTCGCTTTGGCAATATTGGAGTGTGCGTTTGTTATGACCTGCGTTTCGTTGAAGTCGTCAGGTTGATGGCGCTGAGAGGGGCAGATCTGATCTGTGTGCCCACAGCATGGCTGCCCGGCTTCGACACCGCTCGTTGGGACGAGCATGGGATGTGCCCCCAGGCATGGGGTGCCGTGCACCAGGCCAACCTGTCCCAGGTCTTCATCGCGTGCGCATCCCAGGCCGGGCGGCACGGAGAGCTCGACTTTCTCGGGTCGTCATGCCTCGCCGATCCCTACGGCAAGCTCGCCGCAGGGCCATTGCCTGGATCCGACGACGCCATCGAGGTCGTCGAGGTCGACATCGGCGCCACCAAGCGGGCACAGGTTCGAGCTGAGCTCATAGCTCCTCGTGCCGACCGGCGCAGGGACGTCTACGGCCTCTGGTACGAAGGGGAGCGCTACTGATCCGGCCCGGTCGGGGCGGCTCATCCTCTACAC
>JBOGEU010000312.1:0-1562 GCA_050741995.1 Acidimicrobiia bacterium
GCCGGAGTCATGCGCTCAGTGGAGGGTTACCCCGCCCGGTGCCTCCTCAAACAACGGTGTTGTCCCTCACTGGGCTGTGTAGCCACCATCCACGAGGTAGTAGCCGCCGGTGCAGAATGATGCATCATCCGATCCCAGGAAGACGACCAGGTTGGCAACCTCCTGTGCGGTTCCCAGCCGTTGTATCGGGTGCATACCAGCGATCGCCTCCAGCGTGGGCTCGTCGAGGCTCTCGTCGAGGAGGGGTGTGCGGATGAATCCGGGGCCTACCGAGTTCACCCTGATTCCTCGCGTGGCATATTCGATTGCCGCGGTCTTTGTGAGGCCGACTACCCCGTGCTTGGCGGCCACATAGGCGGGCGAGGTGGCGAAAGCGACGCTACCCAGGATTGATGCCATGTTGACGATCGAGCCGCCGCCGGACTCCAACATCGCGGGGATCTCGTATCGCATGCCGTAGAAGACGCCATCGAGGTTGACACCGATCACCTGGTTCCAGCTGTCGAGGGGGTATTCCCCGGTAGCGGCCTCCGCCCCGCCGATCCCCGCGTTGTTGACTGCGACATGAAGGCCGCCGTAGGTGTTCACCGCGGTGGCAACCATCTTCTCGACCTGCTCAGGTTTGGAGACATCGACGGAGACAAATGCCGCTTCACCACCCTCGGCGAGGATCGCATCGACGACCCGGTTCCCGGCGAGCTCGTCGTAGTCTGCCACCACGACTTTGGCCCCCGAGCGGGCGAAGCTCAGCGAACACGCCTCTCCGATACCCGAACCTCCGCCGGTGACGATCGTCACCTTTTTGCTGAAGTCATAGTCGCCCATTACGGACCTCCGATCCTCGACATACGGCTCTGCCGGGTCCCGGCCGCGCCAGGTTTCCCGATGTTGATTGTGGGCCCGGCCCGGGACTATGGGTAGGGCCATTGGTCCCGCCGTTCAGCTGTCGTCGCGACGAGGGGGGTCACTCACAACGTGCCGTTGCAGCTTCCGGTACCCCTCCACCACGTAGGCGGCGTCTGTCAGGGTGACCTCGTAGTCGAGGAGACTCTTCTCGAGGAGACGGAGCATCTCCTCGAAGTCGTCCTCGGAGATGCGCAGGTGACGGTGGACCTGTTCGATGTCCTCGGGCGTGAAGGCCGTGGGGCCACCCATCACCATCACCATGAACATGCTCTGATGCTCGAGCAGGCCGGCCATGGGCACATGCTGGAAGTAGTGGGCAAGACGCTCGGATCGAAGCACATCGGCGTAGAAGGAGGCGACGAGTTGGGCGAGCCTCACTCGGCCGTAGCGATCGACCGGGGATTGACCCATCACTCGACACTACCCGGGAGACAGGTCGGTCTCGACCTTCGGGGCGATGAGCTCGACTCCTATTGTGGGTCCGGTGACCCAGATCACCGAGCTCGTCGATCCCGAGTCTCCGAACGGCAAGGAGGTGCTCACACCTGCGAGCCGGGCCGAATGGAGGAACTGGCTTGCGTCCAACTCGGAGCGAAGAGAGGGTCTGTGGGTGGTCTATCGCAAGAAGACGAGTGCCTTCGAGGGTCCGTTGTATG
>JBOGEU010000313.1:0-1096 GCA_050741995.1 Acidimicrobiia bacterium
CTCGAGACGTTCGGTTTCCATCTGGTGCTTCTCTGCCTCCGCATGCCGTCGCAGGGCTTCCTCCCGGGCCAGGGCGCCCTCGAGCGTCTCCGAAAACCGCCAATAGGCGATGATCACCGTGGTCAGCGCCATGACGTAGACACCGTGGAGGAAGGCCCACCGCACCGGGTGGGCCATGGCGGCCGGATGGTTGAACACGTCGCCAGGGGAGATGATCCCCACGACAGAGTGATGCACGACCACGAATACCAACCCGACGGCCAGTGGTCTCCAGTCGCGGTACAGGCTGATCAGGGGAATCACCACGAAGAAATGGAAATGCGACTCGATCAGACCATCGGTGAGGTGGACCAGAAGCCCGGAGCACGTCACCAGGGCAAGGGCGGTCAAGACTGCCTGGTAGGTCCTGGTCTCCACGACCCGGGCGCCGGCGAGCAGGACGACGACGACGGCGAGCTCGGTGGCCAGATGGGTCGGATCGATGCCGGATCTGAGCCCGATGATCGCCAGGAACGGGATGTTGGCCCAGGCCACACCGAGAAGCAGCCGGTGCCGGGCCCGCCAGCTGGTGCCGGGAAGCCGTGTCCCTTTGGGCAGCCAGCGCATGAACGAGTCGAGCTGCTGGCTCAACGACAGATGCGTCGTCGACCTTCTGGCGACAGAGATCATGAGGATTCATCGGCTCGGCTCGGCCTTGCCTTTATGAGCGCAACGCAACGCGCGTGATGGTGAACGGTTGCCCGCTGACGGGTTGGTCTCGGGCGAAGTCGGCCGGCAATCGATTGACACTCCGAGCGGCAGACGTGGATCGAGGGTGCTAGGTTCCAGACTCGATCTGTTCCGGGGAGACAATGGCAGATCTCTGATGCGAGAGGAGGAAAACTTGCTACCTCGCAAGCTCCCATACGGCATGACACGACGCGAGTTTCTCTACCTAACCGGCGCCGCCGTAGTGGCGGCGGCCTGCGGCAACGGAGGGACCGGGACCACCACCACAAGGGCAAGCACGACGACGGCGGCCCTGGCCGGCGAAGAGCCGGCCGTGTCGTTCGTCGAACCACGCGAAGCCCTCAGTGGTGAGCTGAAGATCCTGCTC
>JBOGEU010000314.1:0-2137 GCA_050741995.1 Acidimicrobiia bacterium
GTTCGACACCGGAGAGGACGCAGACGGGCCCTACATCGTCCTCGAGCTGGTCGAGGGAGACACCCTTGCCGAGAAGATCGTCGAGACCGGGCCTTTCGATCCGGCCGTCGTGGTCGACATGGTGGCCCAGGTCGGCAGCGCCCTCGACCACGCACATGGCTTGGGGGTGGTGCATCGCGACATCAAGCCCGCCAACTTGATCCTCGATGGCGACGGCCGGCTGCGGCTTGCCGACTTCGGCATTGCCCGGACGGTCGACGACCCGACGACCGTCACCACCACCGGTGAGTTGGTGGGGACCATCTCGTATCTGGCACCGGAGATATTGGAGGGGCACCCGGCGACGCCGGCCTCCGATGTCTACTCCCTGGGCGCCGTCGCCTATGAGCTGCTGGCGGGAAAGCCCCCCTTCGCGGCCGAGACCCCGGCCGCACTCCTCGAGGCGGTCCGAGGCTCGGAGCCGCCCCGGCTCGGTGGGCTCGCCTCCGACCAGATGGCGGCGGAGGTGGCGAGGGCCATGTCGAAGGACCCCGCCCAGCGTCCGGCCGGTGCCGGCCTCTTCGCTGCCGCCCTGATGGGCTCGGCCACGCTGGTGATGGGGTCACCCCTCCCGTCTCTCGTCGCGACCTCCGGGTCGAGATCGGTGGGCGAGGACCGGGGCCCCGAGGCACCGACCGTGATAACCACCGCCGCCGCGACCCGGGCCGGCCCACCGCCCGCCGGCTCCGAGCCGGTGGCGTCGGTGAGTCACCGGGCGCGTTGGCCGCTGATTGCGGTTCTGCTCGGAGTCCTCGCCCTGGCCGCTGCCGCCATCACCAACGACCGGGATCCGGCCGACGCCGACGACGTCCCTGGCGCCCTGCCCGTTGCTGGAACGACCACCACCACATCGACCACGACCACGACGGTCCCGACCACCACCACCGTCCCACCCACGACTACCACCGCCCCCACCACCACGACCACCCCGGTCGATCCGGTGGAAAGCATTTCGGCGAAGATCGAGGGCCTCCTCGCGACTCTGCAACCACCACAGTTCAAGCGAAAGGATGTGAGTCGTGTGGAGGAGCGCCTCGAGGATGTGATGAGGGAGTGGGAGCGGGGTGCAGGTGACGAGGACGACCTCATCGACGCCTTGGAGCGGGCCTTCGACGCCGTCGAGGATCTCGGGCAGTCGGCGGAGCGGGACGATCTGAACGACTTGCTGGTCGAGCTCACCGAGTCGATGGGATTCCAGGTCGAGCAGGACACCCAGGACAACGACGACGGCGGCCACTGACCCCCGGGGACAGTCATCCGGTAGTTTCCCGGGATGGCAACAGCAGAGGAGGTCTACCGGGCAAGCGCCACCATCGAAGAGATCGAAAACGTCCTCACCCAACGGCTGACGGCAACAATCGGGACCCTCAACGAAAACGGGTCGATTCACCTCGCCTTCGTCATCTTCCTCTACGAGGGAGGGCGTTTCTTCTGCGAGACCGCTTCCGTGACCCGCAAGGCGCGCAATGTGAGGGAGCGGCCTACCGCCTCGTTCATCGTCGAGGGCACGGCGTCCTCGGGGCGAAGGGTCATGGCTGAGAACGAGGGCACCGCCCGACTCATCGAAGGCAGCGAGGCGTTGGAGGTGAACAGAAGACTGCGGGCCAAGTACATCACCCAGGGCGCCCTCGACCGGGTCGATGCTGCCTGGAACACCATCGACGATGTCGCCATCGAGATCACACCCGGGCCAAGATGGCGATCGTGGTGCGGGGCGACGTTTGCCAAGGAGACCGCCCAGGCGGTGGGGGGCACAATCGACGGTGTCTGGCTCCCGGACGACTGAGCAGAGAGGTTTGGGCCCGGGCCGGGGCGGGTAGACGGCGCGGTACCTTGTCATGAGCCGAGAGACCGTCGTCGAGCTGGAGCATGGGCCGATGCTTCAGGCCGATCTGGACGGGCCCGACGAGGGCAAGCTCGGCATCGTCGTCTTCGCCCACGGCACGGGGAGCAGCCGGCACAGCACTCGCAACCGCCACGTGGCGGCGATCCTCAACGAAGCCGGGTTCCAAACTCTTCTCCTCGATCTGCTGACTCCTGAGGAAGAAGAGGTGGATTTGAGGACCGGTGAGCATCGCTTCGACATCGGGCTTCTCGG
>JBOGEU010000315.1:0-4150 GCA_050741995.1 Acidimicrobiia bacterium
CCAGTTCACGCTTCTCGGTGACGTGCACAAGGGCCGTCGTCCCTCGTTTGCCGGTGCCGCGCCCCCGGAACTGGCGTCGGAGCTGTTCGATCGGTTCGTGGCGGCGCTCAGGGGTATCGGAATCGAGACTGCGACCGGGGTCTTCGGGGCGGCGATGGAGGTAGAGCTCGTCAACGACGGCCCGGTGACCATCGTCCTCGATGTCAGTGAGGGGCGGGTGACCTGATGCGTCGGGTGGCGTCCGCCCAGTGCTTCCGGAAGAGGAGCGCTCCGATGCCAACCGCCAGGAGCAGTGGCTGCGAGGAGACATCCACACCCCACGGGCCCCCGCGGTCGATCTCCCTCCACACCAAGGCGCCGGCCACCAAGGCGACGAGAGTGATCAGAGTCCCCTTGCCGGTGGATCGGGTCAGGGCTGCGGCGAGGGCCAGGACCAGCAGTGCGACGGGGAACATCGCCGGCCAGGCGGCGACGAGGACACCCGAGGTGATCCCCAGCCCCTTGCCGCCGCGAAAGCCCATCCAAACGTTGTAGACATTGCCCGCGATCGCGCCGAGCGCGGCCCCGACCGCCGCCGCGTCGTCCCCGATGGCGAAGCCGGCGGCTACCGCCCCGATCCCCTTGGCCATCTCCACCACGAGAACGAGGAGAGCGAGCCGGAGACCACCGAGGCGTCTGGCGTTGTTGGCGCCCGGATTGCCCGTCCCCCCGGCCCGCAGGTCGACGCCCCAGAGTCGCCCCAGCCAGAGGGCCGTTGGGACCGAGCCGATGAGATAACCGACGAGGAGTGCGACGAAGGTCAGAGGTCACCCACCATTTGCCGACCCGGCTCGCAGAAACGCAGAAAATCGCATCGGCCGCACCACTCACCTGGTGTCGGGTCGAACTCTCGATTCTCGATGGCACCGGTCAATCGCTGCAGATCCTGTTCGGCCGTGTCACGCCACGCCTCGTCGGCTCGCTCGCTGCGAACGGTCAGGCCGCCGCCAAGATAGGCGAAGGAGACGTCGATCCGCTCCGGTTTGTCGATGCCAAAATCCACCTTGGTGGCGGCCACGGCATAGGCCTGGAGCTGGACCATGAGCGACGGGTCGTCCCGGGGCCGGCCGCTCTTGAAGTCGACGATCTCCCATGATCCCTTGTCGCAGTACACCGCGTCGATGCGCCCCCTCACCTGGTACCCATTGTCCAGCGTGAGTGTGAACGGTGCCTCGATGAGCTCGGCTCGCTCCGACCCGAAGCGCGAGTCGATGAAGGCGGCGAATCCACCCGTGCCGGCCTCGTCGTCGATGACGTCGTAGAGCTGAGGCTCGAGTTGCTCGAAGGGGACCTGACCCCGCTGGTGAAGCTCGATCCGCCGGTGAAGCTCGGTCCCCGCCACCGCTGCCGGGTTTCGACGGCGGGGGAGACGGTCGATCTCCGACCAGAAGAACCTCTTCGGGCACTGGGCGTAGGTGACCAACCCGGTCACGGAGACCGTCTTCGGGGCCGGGGGCGCCTCGCCCGGGACGTCGAGCAGGCTGAGCTGGAGGAGCGTCTCTCGCAGCTCGTCGACCTGTCGCCCGAATTCCTCGCCCGCTGCCAATGCCGCCGCCAGTAGCGCCATCACAGCCTCGTCGTCCACAGCGCCCCTCAGCGCACCGTCCCACCCCATCTCGAACAAGGGGTCGGGTGTCTCGCTCGAGAGACCGCGGCGGAGGAGGGCCGGCCGGGGAGTTTCCTCGGCATGACCCTCGTTTCTGGTCACGGGGTGTTGCTCGACCAGCTCGAAGAGCTTGGAGGGCTTCTTGGGGTTGACGCTCGGCTCGGGCAGGCCGTACCAATAGGCACCGGTGACGATCAGGGTCGAGCGCGCCCTGGTCGCGGCCACGTAGGCCACCCGCCACTCCTGGAGCTCGTTCCGGCCACGGAAGTACTCGTTCCTCGCTTCGAGGTCGGCAGGCATGTCGTCGAGCGTGTTGTCGATGCGGACCTCGGCCGGGAGGTGCTCGGGGAAGCGGAACGGGTCGGGAAACTGCCGTGACCCACCAGGGAAGCTCCCTTCGGTTACCGCCGGAATCGCCACCACGTCCCATTCCAACCCTTTGGCGCGGTGAACCGTGACCAGGGTCACCGCCTCTTCGCCCGATAGATGGGCCGAGTCCAACTCTTCCGCCGGCTCGTCACGCATCGCGTCCAGGTACTCGAGGAACGCGGAGAGGGACGGGCGTCCCTTCAACGGGCTCCACTCCTCGGCGAGGTCCAGCAGGCGATACAGGTTGAGCCGTGCGGTCGTTCGCTGATTGGCCGGCAGCGACTCGATGTCCTGCCAGGCATGGGTCCGGTCGAGCACCAGGCGGCACACCTCGACCAGACTCATTCCCTGGCTCGCCCCCAACACCTCCCGATAGACGTCGAGGAAGTGGATGTACGCCGCTCTGGCCTCGGGGCGGAGCCCGTCGATGACGTCGAGATGCTCCATCGCTTCGAGCAGGGTCACCCCGGGCACCTCATCGGCGTCGGGGCCGGGGTCGGCGCCGGCCAGCCATCTGGTCAGTGGGGCGATGTCCGCGAATCCGAGGCGATAGCGGCTTCCGAAGAGGATCTGAGTCAGCGAGGGTGAATCGTCAGGCCGGTCGATGACCGTGAGCCATGCCTGGAGATCGGCGACCTCGGGCACCGACAACAGGCCGCCGAGATTGGCCACCTCGACCGGGATGTCGTGGCGGGCCATCGAGTCGACCACGGCGGCGAAGTCCTTGTTCTTCCTGAACAGGACGGCCATCTCCGACCATGGGATCCCGTCCTCGTGCAACGACTCGAACCGCCGGGCGATCCAGTCGGACTCGGCGAGGGCGTCGGCGGCCCAATGGGTTATCACCTGGCCGGCCGACTCCGGATCGGACGATTCGAGGGTCTCGGCATCGGGATTGGCCCGTTGCCGGATCTGGTTGGCGACATCGAGGATCACCGGGGCCGAGCGGCGATTGAGGGTGAGGGCATGCTCCTCGGCAGCGGTCCCTCCTGGCCCGCGAAAGTGCCGGGGAAAGAGCTCGAAGTTCTCGGCCGAGGCCCCGCGCCACTCGTAGATGGTCTGGTCCTCGTCGCCGACGGCGACCACCGGGAACCCGTCGTCGAAGATCGTGCCGAGCAGGACACGCTGCGCGGGATTGGTGTCCTGGTACTCGTCGAGGACGACCACCTGGTACCGATTCCGTATCTCCCGGGCGAGCTCGGGATGACCGGCGAGTACATCGGTGGAGAGGGTGACCAGGTCCGCGTAGTCGACGATCCCGAGCCGGCGCTTGTCGGCGTCGTACCGGCGCAGGGTTTCGAGCATCTCGACGCGGGCGGCCCAGATATCGTCCGACGGGTCGGCCAACTCGAGCAGCTTCGCCGGGCTGAGCAAATGGTCGCCCAGTCGGTCGCCGAGTGTCCTGATCTTGTCCAGCGACCCCCGGTAGGTGATGTCGATGTGCTGGTAGGAGGTGTGGTGAAACGTCTCGCTCAAGAGTTGGCGCGAGAAGGTCGGGGTGATGATCCGGACCCGGTTGTCGACACCGGCCAGGGCGCCGAACTCGGCGAGGACCTGGGCCGCAAAACCGTGATAGGTGTGGATCTCGGCCTGCCGCCCCCCATCCATGGGCCCGAGGAAGGACTTGACCCGCTCCCCCAACTCGGAGGCCGCCTTGTTGGTGAAGGTGATCCCCAGGATCCGCTCGGGGTCCACCCCGTGGTTGTCGACGAGATTGGCGATCACCATGGCGATGGTGGTGGTCTTCCCGGTCCCGGCGCCCGCCCTGATCCTGATGGTGTCGAGCCCGAGATCCATTATCTCCTGCTGCTCGGATGTGGGCTCGAGCCCGTTCATGGGAGATATGCGCCTTTTCCCTCGGGCCAGGCGGGGCAGGAGAGACGGAACTCACAGCGCTCGCACCTGGCGCTCACACGTGGCTGCCAGTCCTCGCTCTGAATCGCCCTGGTGACCTCTTCCATCTTCGCTCGAGCCTCGTCGAGCAGTCCCATGTCCAGCGAGCGTTTCGCCACCGACTTGCCCTTCACCCGAGGGAACCACATCTGAGCATCGACGACCGGCTCGTCGGATTCGGTCGCCACCGCTGTCGAGTAGAAGGCGAGCTGGATCGAGCGCTTGGCATCCTCGACTCTGGGT
>JBOGEU010000316.1:0-2254 GCA_050741995.1 Acidimicrobiia bacterium
CGTTGGCACAGACCAGGTGACCCTCGCCGGAGAGCTCGGCCTGGATGACCGACCAGGATCCGTAGTCGATCCACTCGGACGGCTCGAGAAGGACGGTCGGGCCTCCGCTGTCTCGGTTGCCGGTGCACAACAGCCGATGCCCGTTCGTACCCGTTTCGAGCGCCGTTTCACCTGTCTCGATGAGGTCGGCCTCGGTGTCGAGACGGATCAGGGCCCCGGGCTGATGAAGCAGGACCCACAGAGACCCACCTGCCTCGAACAGCCCACCCGGCTTGCCCGGCATCGGGTAGCGCGAGATTTCGCCGCTCTCAGGATCGACCCTCACCAGGAGATCGTCCGTGCTCGACGTCACCCAGAGGGATCCGTCGAAATCGGTCATGCCAAGCAGGCCGACCGTGATCGGAATCGGCTCGAGGGTGCCGGTGGTCGGGTCGAAGCGGCTGATCGCGGACGCATAGGGATAGTCCCCGTGCATCAGCCACAGGTATCCGCCGGTTTCGGTCACCGATCGAATACCCGATCCGACGGGGTTGATGGTGCCGTCGGTGGAGATCACCATCTCCCCCCGGGTGCCGTCGTTGGCGAGACTGGAGATCAGACCGGTCCCCGGGTCGTTGAGCCAGTGATAACCGAGACCCTCGCCCTTCAGCTCGCCACTGTCGTTGGCCAGGATCTCACCTTCGGGGCTGATCTGAATGAGCTCACTCTTGTGATTGCTCACCCACAACCTGTCGGCGAACCAGTCCGCCCCGTACCACGGTTCACCGCCGATCGGAATGGTCAGGTCAACCGACCCGTCCGCCGGGTCGAAGCGCAGCACCTCCCCGCCGTTGTCGTAGCTGAGCAACCAGACATATCCACCTCCGACCACGACTCCCTCGACATAGCCGTCGATGGAATAGGTGGCCTGGATTCGACCCGACGACGCCGACACCATCTGCAACTCGCGGGCGAGGGCGGTCACCACCCATATCGTGTCCCCATCCACGGCGGCGGTTTGAACGCCACCTGATGCCAATGGCACCACCTGCTCGACACCGGGCAGGTTGCCGAGATCTCCGACCGGCAGAGCGAGGGGCGAGGGTGTCTCCGTCCGGAGAAGGGCCGGGACCGAGATGAGGAGGATGCCGACGGCGAAGCCGACGACGGCGACAAGCCACGGGCGGCCGGTTCTGGCCAGGATGGGTCGCAGAGGGGCGGAGATCCCGATCTTCTCGTCGACCTTGGCCCGGAGGCGGGCCTTGTTCGCCTCGTGGCCGACGGCAGGGTCGGCACGTTCCAGGAGATCGATCATGATGAAGCCTCCTCTAGCCCAGGGGGTCTCTGTGTGGCGCTGAGACGTTCGAAGCGAGCCCGTAGCCGTGATCGGGCCCGGTGCAGGCGCTGATCGACGGCGTTTTCCTTGATCCCGAGAACGTGGGCGATCTCGGTGCGGCTGAGGTGGTCCCAGGACCAGAGCCGCAGCAGCTCCCGGTCTGCGCTGGTCAAGTCATCGAGGGCTCGCAGCAGCAGCTCGGTGTTGTCAGCGGACCAGAGACCCGATTGGTGACCGGGGTGCCTAGCGAGGCTTTCGGCTTCGATTCTTCTCGACAGACGTGCCTGACGCCGGCGGCTTCGGTATCGGTTGCCCACCACCCGGTATGCCACCCCGAACAGCCATGCCCGACGCAGCTCCCCGTCCGGCATCTCGTGGAGACGAGTCCACGCCGTCGCAAACACATCGGCGGCGCCGTCCTCCGCGTCCGAGGGGCCCAGCCGGCGAATGCAGTAGCGATAGATGGCGTCGTAATGGGCTGCGAAGAGCCGGTCGAAGTCCTGTCTGACTTCGTTTGTAGGGTCGACCGCTCTGGTTATGGACACATCCGCCTTTCCACCCGGATAGGTGTCCGCCAGGGGTCCATTTCTTACACCCCGTCCCAGAGTGTCATAGCGTGGGCTGGGTGGGCTCCGCGATCAGGTGACGACATCGCGGATGATTAGCACATGGACGGTCGAACATCCGCCGCCGATCGCCTCGTTTACCGTGTGGCGGTACAACCACCGGACGACGACGCAGCCATATTCCTACAGCTCATCCTCCGAGCCGCGCGGCCTTAGTTGCGGGGCCAATAGATCCGCCCAGGCCAAGACAGAGTCACTGAATCGGTTTTGTGCTTCTTCTTTGGACGACCCAATTACGCCAATTCGCAGACGGCTTCCAGGCTTGCTTACTGCCATCCAACCGGCTCGAGCTCGCCGCAACTCTGGCGTCGTA
>JBOGEU010000317.1:0-2694 GCA_050741995.1 Acidimicrobiia bacterium
CATGCCCGGCCACTTCCGGGACGAGATGGAGTATCTCCGCCATCTCACCTGGGAAGGCGCCCTCGAGGTCTATCCGGGAAGTGACGACGGGATCGACCCCCGGGCCCGGCGCCGGCTCGAGCATGAGCTGGACATCATCGAGCGGCTCGGCTTCCCCGGGTATTTCCTGGTGGTCAAGGACATCATCGACTTCGCCCGGTCCCAGGACATCTACTGCCAGATTCGGGGCTCGGGGGCGGACTCGGCGGTATGCCGATGTCTCGGTCTGACCCGGGTCGACCCGATCCGGCTTCATCTCCCCTTCGAGCGATTCCTCTCCGAGGAGCGGGGACGGCCGCCCGACATCGACATCGACTTCGAGGCCGATCGGCGTGAGGAGGTCATCCAATACTGCTATCGCAAGTACGGGCGGGAGCGGGCGGCGATGGTGGCGAATGTGATCACCTACCGGGCCAAGTCGGTGCTCAGGGATGTGGCGAAGACCTTCGGGTTCACCCAGGCCCAGGTCGATGGGCTCTCCAAGTACGTCGACACCCGCGATCCGGGCCAGATCCGTCTCGACAGCCCTCTCCCCGAGGGGATGACCGCGGAGATGATCTACGACATCTGCTGGCGGCTCGACGGTTTCCCCCGGCATCTGGGGATCCATTCCGGGGGGATGGTGATCGCCGACCGTCCCCTGTGGCAGGTGGTGCCCCTGGAGTGGGGGCGGCTCGAGGGACGGACCGTGCTCCAGTGGGACAAGGACGACTCGGCGGCGGTGGGGATCGTCAAGTTCGATCTGCTCGGGCTGGGGATGCTCAACGCCCTCCATCTGGCCCACGACCTGATCGAGGACACCCACGGGATCGACATCGACCTCGCTGTCATCCCCCAGGAGCAGGCGATCTATCGCTCCGTCACTCGCTCCGACACCGTCGGGCTGTTCCAGATCGAGTCCAGGGCGCAGATGGCGACCCTGCCCAAGATGAAGCCGAAGACCTTCTACGACCTGGCGGTGGAGGTGGCCTTGATCCGACCGGGGCCGATCCAGGGGCAGTCGGTGCATCCCTATCTCCGTCGTCGCAACGGTGAGGAGCCGGTCCGCTACCCGCATCCGTTGTCGGAGGAGATCCTGAAGAAGACCCTCGGGGTCCCCATCTTCCAGGAGCAGCTCATGGAGCTGGCCCGGATCTGTGCCGGGTTCGACGGTGGGCAGGCGGACCGGCTCCGGCAGGCGATGACCCACAAGCGCTCGGAGAAGGCGATGGGGAGGCTCCGGGAGGAGGTCTACGTGGGCATGGCGGGAAACGGGATCACGGGGGCGGCGGCCGACGAGATCTGGGAGAAGCTGCAGGGGTTCTCCAGCTTCGGGTTCCCCGAGAGCCACTCGGTGAGCTTCGCCTACATCGTCTACATGTCGGCCTGGCTCCGCTTCCACTACCCGGCCGAGTACCTGGCCGGGCTGCTCAACGCCCAGCCCATGGGCTTCTACAACCCCAACTCGCTGGTCCAGGATGCCCAACGTCATGGGGTGGTGGTGATGGGGCCCGACGTCAACATCTCGTGGCACGACTGCACCATCGAGCCCATCGAAGCCGACCCCGACGAGGTGGTGACCTATCTGGGAGAGAGCTGGCGGCGGGGGAGGGGGACCGTCGACGACCCGATCCGCCCCCCGGTGGGGGTGCGCATGGGGCTGCGCTATGTGCGCAACCTGGGGGAGAAGGAGGTGACCCGGATCGAGGCGGCCCGGATCCTGGGTGGGGAGTTCACCTCACCCGAGGACTTGGCGGCGCGGACCGGGCTCGGGGTGGAGGCGTTGGAGGGTCTGGCCGCCTCCGGCGCTCTGGAGTCGATCGGTCTCGGTCGACGGGAGGGGATGTGGGCCGCCGGTGCCCTCGCCGAGATCCACCCCGAGCGTCTTGCCCTCTCACCGGGGGTGGAGGCCCCGGCGCTCCCCGGGATGGGGGCGGAGGAGGAGCACCGTGCCGACCTGTGGGCGACCGGGGTCTCCACCCGGCACCCGATGAGCTTTGTCCGGGACCAGCTCGACGGGTGTCTAACCGCAGCCGAGGCGCTGGCCATGGAGAGGAATGGCTCTCGGATCAAGGTGGCGGGTGTTGTCACCCATAGACAACGACCCGGCACCGCCAAGGGCGTCTACTTCCTCAACCTCGAGGACGAGACCGGGCTCTTGAACATCATCGTGCTCCCCGACATCTGGGCGAAGCATCGTCAGGTGGTGCGGAGGAGCCCCGCCCTGGTGATCCACGGCCGGCTCGAGTATCACGACGGGGTGACCAACATCGTCGCCCGGCACTTCGAGCCGCTCGGGGTGCAGACGGTCCAGTCACGGGACTTCAGGTAGGGCGTCATGGCACACTCGTCCGATGCCCGGCTTTCACTACTCGGATGAAGTGCTCGAGGTCTTCCCCTCGACTCGAGGTGGCGTCATCTACGCCACGGGTCTCGACAACACGTCCTCGTCGCCCTTGCTGACCGAGCTGTATCGAGCCGAGCAGGAGCGGGTGCGGGAGGAGATCGGAGAGAGGCCGCTGTCCGAGCTACCGAGCCTCTCCGCATGGCGGGCCACTTTCTCCCGGTTCGGGGTCAAGCCCACCCAGTACCGGAGCGCTGGGGAGGCGCTTCTTCGAAGGCTGACCAAGCAAGGCGATATCCCGTCGATCAACCCGCTGGTCGACATTGCCAACC
>JBOGEU010000318.1:0-4663 GCA_050741995.1 Acidimicrobiia bacterium
CGCCCCATGGCCACCACCTCCCGCACCGTCACCGGCAATGTGTCGTTGACCTTCGTGCTCTGCAATACGAACGAGATCCGCTGCTCCTTCCGGTTCAACTCTCGAATCTCGATCGTGCCCGAAGCCGGCTCGATCAGGCCGGCGATGGCACCGAGCAAGGTCGACTTACCGGACCCGTTGGGACCGATGAGAGCCGTGATCCCACCGAGGGGGACCTCGAACGACGAGCGGCCGACCGCGACGGTCGTCCCGTAAGCCAGGACCAAGTCCCGGGCGACGATTGCCGGCGGCGTCACGAGCACCTCGAGCAACGGCCGTCGACCTCCAGGGCGTGCCCGCTGGCGGAGAACCTCGACATCCCGGACACCCGACCCACCAGCCGCTCGAGCTGTGTCTCCATATCCGAAGGCAGCTCTATGTCCTCGACCGCCCCGCAGTTGCTGCAAACCAGGTGGTGATGATGGCCTGCGAGCCACTCGGCGATCTCATAGCGAGTGACCCCTTTGGCTCCGTGGTGCGGCTCGACCACACCCGCCTCCTCGAGAACCGCGAGTGTCCGGTAGACCGACGAGCCCGGCACCTCGCCGTCGAGGTCCCGGTACAGCTCGGCGGCTGACATCGGGCCGTCTGCCCGTTGCAGAGCGGCCACCACCTGCCGGCGCCCGCCGGTGTAGCGGACACCCGACGCCGAGAGCCTGTCCTCGACCTGTTTCTCCTGAATTGACACCGTTCAGATCCTGCTTCTAACGTAATTGATAATGATTCTCATTATAGACACCGGGATGAGATAGGCAACGCAGATCCATGCCGTCGATTCGAATGCTGTCATCCTGTCTGCTCGCCCTCATCTTGCTTGCAAGCTGCGACCCCGACACCGACCCGGGCGATCATCGGGCAACAGTCGTCGCCACCACATCGATCCTCGGTGACATCGCATCCCATGTGCTGGGTCAGCAGGGTTCGATCGAGGTGCTGATCCCGGTCGGCATCGACTCTCACGACTTCCAGCCCTCGGCCCGGCAGACGGTCATTCTTGCCGGGGCCGACCTGGTGGTGGCCAACGGTCTCGGGCTGGAGCAGGGCATGGCCGACGTGCTCGCCTCTCTGGCTTCCGACGGGGCAAATGTGATCGAGGTGGCGCCGATGCTGGATCCGATCCCGTTCGCCGGCGGAGAAGTCGACGACCCTCACTTCTGGATGGACCCGGATCGGGTGGGCCGTGCCGCCGCCGCGATTGCAGGCGAGTTGGCCGAGTTGCATCTCGATGGGGCGTGGGAAGACCACGCCCGAGCCTACGCCGCCGAGATGACTGCAGCCGACAAGACGGTGAGGGGCCTGCTCGAAGCGATACCCGAGCAGTCACGCCGAATCGTCACCAACCATGAAGCGTTCGGGTACTTTGCCGACCGCTACGGATTCGAGGTGATCGGGGTGGTGATCCCGGGAGGCTCCACGCTGGCCGAGCCGAGCTCGGCCGAGTTGGCGGCACTGGTGGCGGTGATGCAGCGTGAGGGGGTCCGGGTGATCTTCGCCGAGACCAGCCAGCCCACCACGCTCGCCGATGCGGTGGCCGCCGAGATCGAGGACGAGGTGACGGTGGTCGAGTTGTTCACCGAGACGCTGGGGCCGGCCGGCTCAGGTGCCGAGACCCTGGCCGACATGCTGATCACCAACGCCGAGCGGATAGCGGCCGCCCTCGAGTGAACATGTCTACCGTCGCCCTGACATGGACTGGTTGACCGAGCCGTTCGAGCTCGCCCTCCAACAGCGCGCCCTCGTCGCCGGGGTCCTGGCCGCGGTGGCGCTGGCAGTGGTCGGGACATGGGTCGTGATCCGGGGCATGACTTTCCTCGGGGATGCCTTGGTCCACGGGGTGGTCCCCGGGATCGCCCTGGCGATCATCCTCGACTTCAACGTCCTCGTCGGGGCGGTGCTGGCTGCGGTGGTCATGATCGGCGGGATAAACCTGGTGCATCGCCAAACCAGCTTCTCCGAGGACACCGGCATCGGGTTGCTCTTCGTCGGGATGCTCGGGGCCGGCGTGATCCTGATCTCGAGCACCGACTCCTACGCCGGGAACTTGACCGGGATCCTCTTCGGCGACGTGCTCGGGGTGACGGCCGGCGATCTGGTGGTGCTGGCCGTGGTCGCCGTCCTCGTCATCGGGGCGTCGACACTCCTCTATCGCCACTTCCTGGTTCTCTCCTTCAACGAGCAGAAGGCCAGGCTCTTCGGGCTCGAGCCCGGTCTGGCGCACATCGCCTTGCTCTCTCTGATGACGATCTCGGTGGTGGGGTCGTTCCAGACGGTGGGCACCCTGCTGGTGTTCGGGCTCCTGGTGGGCCCGTCGGCCACGGCCGCCCTACTGGTGAAGCGGGTTCCGACGATGATGGTCGCCGCCACCGTTATCGGGGTCGTTTCGGTCGTGCTAGGGCTGATCGTCAGCTATCACGCCGACACTTCGGGGTCGGCAACGATGGCGGTGATCCCGATCGTGCTCTTCTTCGTCGTGCTCACCATCAAGTCGGCCCGGCGCCTGTCACCGGCCGCCGCCTGATCACTCGCTCCAGGTCTCGCCCGGCTCCAGCTCCACCACTTCCACACTCGTGTGACTCCGAAGCTGCTCCGGGGTCCCGGCCAGGATGGGAAATGTGGCGTAGTGGACCGGGATCGCCATCGACGCTCCGATCAGCGCCAGCGCCAGCGCCGCGTCAGCGGGGCCCATCGTGTAATGCCCCCCGATCGGCAGGACAGCGATCTCCGGGTCGAACCGCTCCCCCACCAGACGCATGTCACCGAAGATGCCGGTGTCACCGGTCTGATAGACGACGGTGCCGTCCTCGAACTCGATGACCCAGCCCCAGGCGCCGAAGTCACGTGTGACCTGATCCGCGCCTGTGCCCAGGGTGGCCCCGCCCGTGTGGTCGGCGTGGACCATCGAGAGCTTGACACCGGCCACCTCGACCGTGCCCCCGGTGTTCATCCCGATCGAATCGATGCCCCGCGCCCCGAGCCAGACGCTCATCTCGTGCGAGCCGACCACCGTCGACCCTTCGAAGCCGGCCAGCTCGACCAGATCGGCGCAGTCGTCGCCGACATGGTCGAAGTGGCAGTGGGTGGGGGCGACCACACTCACCTTCTCCGGCGTGCGAAACGCCTCGGCGAAGTTGGGTGCCCCGCCCCACCGGTCGACCCAGATCCATGCGTCACCCGGTGACCGATAGAGCACACCGCCGTGCCCGAGTCGTGTGATGCGAAGGTTCGCCATGGTTTCACTGCCTCCTGACAGGGTCGCCCGATCCTATCCGGGACCGGGGATCAGGCTGACGACCCCAGCCAGCTCCTCGATCGACCGGGCGTCGATCGGGTCCAGCACCACCTGGAGATGGCTGATGCCGGTGTCGGCGAAGCCGGACAGTGACTCTGCCATCTCCTCCGGTGTGCCGGTGATCGGTGTCACCTCCGGCCGCTCATCGCTCCCGGCGACACGACCCGAGCCTCGGTCGAATCCAACATGGACCGCAGCAGTCCGCTCCACCGTCGCCGGGTCCCGCCCGACATCCCTGCAGGCGACATCCAACTCGGCCAACAGGGGCGCCAGGCCCTCGGGCTTGTTGTCGAACCAGGTGTACCAGCTGTTCCACATGTCTACGTGAGGAGCGGTGATCCGCAACATGCGGGGCCCGTTGGAACCGACCATCAACGTCATGTCGGGGCGAGCGTGGGGCAACAACTGCAGGTCGCGGTGGGTATAGAACCGGCCGGCGTGGTCGATCGACCCCTCGCGGATCAGCGTCCTGATGATGGTGAACGCCTCCTCGAATCTCGCGACACGGTGGTCATAGGGGAAGCCGAACGCCTCGTATTCGGCCTTGTTCCAGCCGGCGCCGAGACCGAGCACGAGACGGCCACCGCTGATCTCGTCCACCGTCGCCGCCTTCTTGGCGATCATCGCCGGGTTGTGAAAGGAGGTGGCAGCCACCAACGGCCCGATCGTCACCCGGTCGGTCACCTCGGCCAATGCAGCCAAGAGCGACCAAGCCTCCCAGGGGCCGCGATCACCCGTCTGCGAGCTGCGGAACAACAGGTGATCGCCGAGCCAGAGCGAGTCGAGCCCCACCGCCTCAGCGGTTCGGGCCATGTCCCTGATCTCGGCCCAGCGCACCTCCCTCTCCACCTCGGGGAGTTGAACCCCCACCTTGATCCGATCCGTCATCCGCCGAATGCTACGGCCGGTGAGGAGGCCGGGTCAGCCGGTGAGCTCGGCGTCGGTGGGGATCGCAGCCCGTGAGAAATTGCTGACCGCATTCCATAACAGCCACCCTACGTCGTGATCCTCGGCGGCCTGGATGGAGCGACGGATCTCCTCCTCGGTCCACCAGAAGGATTGGAGCCAGGGACGGAGCACAACGCCATCCTCGATCCGTCGCTGGGCGTCCTCGATGGCGCCGGTGGTGACGTCGTAGGGGTGATCGTTGGGATCGTCGAACCCGAGCCAACCCGGCGAGTAGTGACTCGGGTACACCATCGGGCTGAAAGCGTCCAGGTGACGGGAAAGCTCCTCGGGACGCTGACCAATCCCCTGGTCGTTGCCGGCGGAGACGATGATCCCGAAGACGTCGGCGCTCATCGCGCAGCCCAGCGGCTGGAGCCGATCCCTGCC
>JBOGEU010000319.1:0-3139 GCA_050741995.1 Acidimicrobiia bacterium
GAGCAGGCTGTGGGCGAGACCCAGCATCACCGCGGTGTCGGTGTTGGGGCGCACCGGCACCCACAATGCCTCGACGGTCTCGATCAGATCCTCACCGAGCGGCGACAGGTTGACGAACCTGACCCCCCGGTCCCGGCACACCTCGAGCCGGCTGCTCACCATGTGCCGGCCCTGACCCCCGAATTGGACCTGGCTGTTCTTGATCGGCATCCCCCCGAACGTCACCACCAGCTCCGTGTTCTCCGAGATCTCGACGAAGTGGGGCTGTTCGTCCATGAAGTCGTCGAAGGAGAACCCGAAGACATGAGGGGTGATCACATGACCGGCGGCGATCGAGTAGTCGTCCACCGAGTAGGTGAAGCCGCCAATCGAGTTGAGGAAGCGGTGGATCTGACTCTGGGCGTGATGGAAGCGACCGGCACTGGCCCAGCCGTAACTGCCGCCGTAGATGGCCTGGTTGCCATGCTGGGATCGAACTCGGTCCAGCTCGGCGGCCACCAGATCCAGGGCGACATCCCATTCCACCTCCACGAACCGCTCCTGCCCTCGCCGCTCCCGACCCGGGCCGGGGCCGTCCCGGAGCCAGGACTCCCTGATCGCGGGTCGCTCCACCCGGCTCTTGCGAACTGCCTTCAGCGACTGGCCGATCGGCGACGGGTCGGGGTCCTTGGCGAACGGATGGACCGCGGTGATGTCATGGCCGTCGGTCTCGACCTCGTAGGCACCCCAGTTGGTCAGGGTCCGATGTCTGGTTGTGGTCATTCGCCCTTCCGTGGTGCTGGGAAGTTACTTGGGCCCGGGCCGGGAACCTTCGGTGCCCTTACCCGATCGAGCGGAGTGCCTCGCCCAAGATGCCGACCGCCGTTCCCAGCTCTTCTTCGGCGGCGACGAGAGGGGGGAGCATTCCGACCACGTTCCCGTAGTGGCCGCCGGGGTAGACGAGAAGCCCTCGTCGGACACACTCCTCGCTCACCTGTTTCGCGACCACCAGCGGAGATCCGTCCGGGCCGGCCAGCTCGACGCCGACCATCAGGCCGAGTCCCCTGATCTCCGCCACCCGTGGCTCGTCCTCGAGCTCCTCCCGAAGCCTCTCGAGCAGGAACTTCCCCAGGGCCTCCGCCACCCCCGACATGTTCTCGGTTCGATACACGTCGTCCGCCGCCAGCGCGGCCGCGCACGACACCAGGTTCCCCGCATAGGTGCTGGTTTCGGTCCCCGGTGCGCTTGCGGAGACCACCGCCTCGGAGGCGAGGACGCCGGAGAGAGGGAGTCCCGCCGACATCGACTTCCCGATGATCACCAGGTCGGGGTCGACATCGTCGTGCAGGAGGGCAAAGGGGCGGCCGGTCCGGTGGAAACCGCTCATCACCTCGTCGATCACTAGCAGGACGTCGTGCCGGGAGCAGACCTCGCGGAGACCGGTGAGAAAACCCGGCGGGACAGGAACCATGCCGCCGTTGCCTTGCACGGGCTCGATCACGACCGCGCCGATCTGATCCCACCCGCCGCTCGGGTCGCCGAGTTGGATGTCGATGAGATCGAGCGTCCTCTCGGCGACGGTCTTGGGATCCGATCCGAACGCCGAGTGGAGAGCGTGGGGGAAAGGGAGGTGGGTCACCGAGCCCAGTGGTCCCAGGCCGGTGCGCTGATCCCCACGCCCCATGAGCCCGAGCGCCCCCAACGTCCGTCCGTGAAAACCCCCGGCGAAGGCGAGGGCACCGGGTTTACCGGTTGCCCGCCGGGCGAGCTTGAGCGCGGTCTCCGCCGCCTCCGAGCCCGACGCCCCGAGCACCACCCGGGTCAGTCCCGGGATCTGTCTCGACAAGCGTTCGATGAGCTCGGTGCGCACCGGCGAGGCCATGGACATCGCCTGCTGGCCCTCCGCCATCTGACGCCGGGCGGCGTCCACGATCGCCGGATGGCTGTGACCGAGGTTCAGGGAGCCGAACCCGGCGACCATGTCGAGAAAGCGGTTGCCGTCGGGGTCTTCGATCACCGCCCCCTCGGCGCGAGCCAGCACCGGGGGTTCGGCGGAGAGCCCGTGGGTGAGGCCGGGCTGTCCCTCCGACTTCCGAAGTCGCTCGATGATCGCAGCGGACCGGGGCCCGGGATGCGGGGTGGCGATATGCGGTGCGGGGCCGATCATGGTCTCAGCCTATGTGCCGCCGCCGGGCCGGGCGTCATCAGCCGACACGTGGTGAGCCTCCACGGTCTCGTCGCCGGTCACCAGACTCCCCACCAGGTACCAGGTTTCCATCTCGCCGATGCCCTTGACCGCGATCGTGCCCCTCGGCTCCAGCTCGAACTCGTCCTTCAGCAGCTCGTAGGTGCCCCGGCTGACCTGGATCTGGCCCGGCGTGCCACCGGACTCCATCCGGGAGGCCATGTTCACCGCGTCGCCCCAGAGGTCGTAGAGGAACTTGCGCCGTCCGATGACGCCGGCCACGACCGGGCCCGAGTTGATCCCGATCCGCAACTGGAGATCGAGATCGCCGCAGGGGCCGCCGGGCGCCACCGCCTCGTCCATCTCCAGCGCCAGCCGGGCGATGGCCCGGGCGTGGTCCGGTCTCCGGATCGGGACCCCGGCGGCCACCATGTAGGCATCGCCGATGGTCTTGATCTTCTCCAGACCGTGCCGCTCGGTGAGGGTGTCGAAGTGGCTGAACAGTCGATCGAGCAGCCCGACGACCTCGCCGGCGGGGAGGTCCTTCGAGCGCACCGTGAAGTCGACGACATCGGCGAACAGCACCGACGCCGCGGTGAACTGGTCGGCGATGGTGCCGGTCTCGCCCTTGAGCCGCTCGGCGATCGAGGCGGGAAGGATGTTGAGGAGCAGGCCCTCGGAACGGTCCTGTTCCGATCGGAGCGCGGTCAACGCCTCCTCGCGCTGCGTCGCGAACAGCGTGAGCAGCGTGAAGAAGATCGTCCCGCCGACGGTGACGTTGAGGGCCAGCAGCATCCCGGAGAACCATTCGGGCAGGGGGGACGGAATCCCCAACGCGATTCCGGTGAGCCCCGACGCAAGGAACATCGTGACGAAAGCGATGAACCACCGGACACCGGCGCGCACACCATGAAAGACCAACGCGCCGAGTGGGGCCAGGATGCCCCAGATGCCCGGCGAGCCGCCGGGGAGAAA
>JBOGEU010000320.1:0-4491 GCA_050741995.1 Acidimicrobiia bacterium
CCGTTCGTCTCCTGATCTCCGCCTTGGGCTGACGTTCATCTCACCGACGGACCCTGGCTCCGCCGGTATGGAGAATGCACGCGGTGAGGTGCTGGTCCCCGATGTCGACCAGCTCGACCGGGTCGACGGGGGAGAACGCGATGTGGACCTTCCGGTCCTCGGTCGTGACACTTTTCAGAGCAGCCTTCATGGCAGCGGAGGGATTCACGGTCTGGATCGCTTTGGCCACGGCTGAAGCCGCGTTCTCGTCCTGGAAGCCCAAGGTTGCGTCGAAATTGGATCGGCGCTCGACGTCGGTGAGACCGGCGAGCAGCGACTCGCTGGTCTGCAGCCATGCCACGGCGTCGTCGACCTCCCAGCCACAAGCCGCGGTCGCCACCGGGCACCGGGTGTGGAACCTGCAGCCCTCGGGTGGGTTTGCCGGGTCGGGGACAGCTCCACGCAAGCCCTTCATCTGAGAGACTTCGGATGTTATGTCCGGGTTTGCCGCGAGCAACGCCTCGGTGTACGGGTGGCGGGGATCCTCGAACAACACGGTCGCCGTGCCTTGCTCGGCCACCTTGCCCAGGTACATGACGACGATGCGGTCGCCCATCAACCGGACTACCCCCAAGTCGTGGCTGATGAAGAGATACGTCAGCCCTCGCTCCTTCTGCAGATGGTGGAGGAGGTTGAGGATCTGCGCTTGCACCGAGACGTCGAGGGCGCTGGTCGGCTCGTCGAGCACGATGAACTCGGGGTCGAGTGCCAGGGCACGTGCGATCGATATCCGCTGTCTCTGGCCACCCGAGAACTGGTGAGGGTATCGGTACAGGTGCTGGCGACCGAGCCCGACGCTTTCCAGGAGCGACACCACCCGCTCTGTCAACTCCTGGCCGGAAGCCTCATTGTGGACCCGCAGCGGGCGGCCGACGATGTCCTTGACCAGCTGTCTCGGGTTCAGGGAGCTGAACGAATCCTGGAACACGACCTGGCAATTGCGCCGGTAGGTCCGCCATGCCTGGCCCGAGAGTTGGTCGATGCGGTGAGCGGCGTCGATGCGCTCGACCTCTTTCCGTTGCTCCGGTGTGCGCTCGCCCACTGGAATCGCTTCGATGACGTCCAGGCGGGCGGCGTCCTGGTCGGAGAGCCTGAAGTAGATCTTGCCGCCCGTGGCCGGCAGGAGCCCGCTGATGCATCGACCGAGCGTGGTCTTGCCACATCCCGACTCGCCGACCAGTCCCATCGTCTCACCGGGTCTGATCTCGAAGGAGACACCGTCGACTGCGCGCACGTGACCGGCGACCCGCTGCAGGGCGCCCTCTTTGATCGGGAAATGCATCTCGACTCCGCGCAGACTGATGACGGAGCGGTCTGGAGTGGCCAGGGCCTGAGCTTCGGGCTCGACTCTCACGGACGTCATCTGATCCATCTTTCGAGTGATGGGAGGACACCCGGATCTCCCAAGTCGTAGGCGAAGCAGGCGACCGTGTGGTCATCGCCCACAGTGATCAAGTTGGGGTCGGTGGTGCGGCACAGCTCGACGGCATGCGGGCACCGACCGTTGAACCGGCATGAGGGAGGAGGGTCCACCAACTCGGGGACATTCCCCTCGATGGCAGCCAGCTCGCCACGTTTGTTGGCCGCCGAGGGAACCGCAGCCAACAGCCCTCTGGTGTAGGGATGCTTCGGGTCACCGAAGATCTGCTCGGTGGTCCCGGTCTCGATGATCCTCCCGGCATACATCACTGCCACTCGATCGCAGATCTCCTTGACCACCGACAGGTCGTGGCTGATGTAGAGGACCGAGGTCTCGAGTCGCTCCTGCAGCTCGGCGATCAATTCGAGGATGCGGGCCTGGATCGTCACGTCCAGAGCGGTGGTGGGCTCGTCGGCGATCAACAGATCCGGGTTGCAGGCAAGAGCCTGAGCGATGAGGACACGCTGCTTCATGCCTCCCGAGAGCTCATGGGGATAGCTGTCCATGATCTTGCGTGGGTTGGGGATCTGAGTCTCCCTGAGCGACTCGGCGACCAGCTGGTCGACGCGCTCCCGTATCTTGGCCGCCTTGGAGCGCCAGGGCGGGAGCATGAGTAAGAGCCTCTCGAGGCTCGTGCTCTGCTGATGGGCGGCCCGGCGCAGCACCCGGGGCACGTCCGTGCCCAAGACTTCGAGGATCTCCTCGGTGCGGTGCTGGTAGAAGACCTCGGCGATATGGCTCCGGATCGACAGCGCCGGATTGAGCGCCTTGCCCGGGTCCTGGAAGATCATCGCGATGCGGTCGCCGCGGATGCGCAGCATCTCGCCGTGAGGGATCGTCAGGAGATCCCTGGGGCCGGTGTCGTACTCACGGTCCTCGCTCGACCAGAAGTCGATCTTCCCCCCTGCGTAGACGCCGGGAGGGCTCGGCACCAGCCTGATGAAAGACCGGGCCGTGACGGTCTTGCCGCAGCCGGTCTCACCGACGAGTCCCAGGGTCTCACCATCCCGGATGTCGAACGACACCCCGTCCACGGCGCGGACCAGGCCTGCCTTTGCCTGGAAGTACACCTGAAGGTCCCTGACCGACGCAACCAGGGGTCTGGTTGCTCGCTGCTGATTCGTGCCCATCGTGGCTGTCATCCGACCTCCATCCTGGGGTCTAGCACGTCGCGCAAGCCATCCCCAACCTCGTGCGCGATGCAGCTCAGGGTCGCCCCCGCGAGGACGATGGCGGGGCACAACGTCGCCTGTGCGAGGACCGGAATGATGGACTTGGGCACAACATCCTTGATTCGCAGCTGTGGGTCATCCGTGATGCGGCCGGCATCGTTTCTCCTCAACCCTTTACCCTATACCCTGTAGCAATCGATTGCTGAAGCCGCACTGCACGATATAGCTCCGACCGTCGGGGTGCAACCGGCTTGGACCGTAGATGCAATATCGTTGTGTGATGTCGGGCATTGCAAACGAGGTGGGTCATCGGGTCGCTCGAGCCGCGGGCCCGGATTCAGCCGTTCGATTCGATGTCTGAGCCGCGGCTCGCCCGGCGTCTTGGCCTTTTCGACGCGGTGATCCTGGGCATGGGCTCCATGATCGGCGCCGGCATCTTCGCCGCGGTGGGCCCGGCGGCCGCCGCCGCCGGTTCGGGGCTTCTCATCGGTCTCGGCCTGGCCGCCCTGGTGGCCTATGCCAACGCCACCGCCTCGGCGCAGCTTGCAGCCGTCTACCCCGAAGCGGGCGGCACCTACGTCTACGCCCGCCAAACCCTCGGCCCATTTTGGGGGTATCTGGCGGGTTGGGGCTTCGTGGTCGGCAAGACCGCCAGCCTCGCGGCCATGGCACTCACTGTCGGGGCCTACGCCTTCCCCGGCTTTGAGCGACCGATCGGAATCGCTGCGGTCCTCGTCATGGCCGCCGTGAACTACTTGGGTGTGGAGAAGACGGCCAACCTCACAAAGGTCATCGTTGCGGTGGTCCTCGCCGTCCTGGCGGTCGCGGTGGTGGCGGCTTTGGCTGCTCCAACGGCCGGCGCCCACAATCTCGGCGCACTCTCCGAGAAAGGCATCCGAGGGATCCTGGAAGCGGCCGGGCTGCTGTTCTTCGCCTTCGCCGGTTATGCACGCATCGCCACCCTCGGCGAGGAGGTCATCGAACCGACCCGCACCATCCCTCGCGCCATCCCTCTCGCCCTCGGCATCACCCTGGCCATCTACGCCATCGTCGCCGTCTCTTCGATCCTGGCGGTCGGTCCGGAAATGCTGGCCGGCTCGAAGGCGCCGCTCGCCACCTCCGCCGCCGGGATCTCATGGGCGGTGCCCCTGGTCCGGGCGGGAGGAGCGGTCGCCGCCCTCGGTGTGCTGCTCTCCCTCCTGGCCGGAGTCAGCCGGACCAGTTTCGCCATGGCCCGCAACCACGAATTGCCTGTCTGGTTGGAAGCAGTCCATCCCGTTCACAAGACCCCGTACCGGTCCGAGCTGGCGACCGCCGCCGTCATCGTCGCCGTGATCTCGGTAGCCGACCTACGGGGCGCCATCGGCTTCAGCTCTTTCGCAGTGCTCACCTACTACGCCATAGCCAACGCCTCTGCCTTCACCCAGCCCCAGGCCGAGCGACGATGGCCGCGATGGCTCCAGATCGTGGGAGTGGCGGGTTGTGCGCTCCTGGCTTTGTCGCTGCCCGTCGGCTCGATCATCGGCGGAGCAGCAGTGCTCGGGCTCGGCGCGGTCATCTGGCTCGTCCGGCGTCGTGGATCAGGATGACGGGCGACCTGGGGTCAGTCGGGCAACACCGACCTTCCCCTCGGGGCCGCATCCTTGTCGACCTTGAACACGGTGATCACCCCGGATGGCTCGAGGTAGGCGAGCCTGACCTGCCCCAGATGCTCGACCTGCTGCTCGCGAAGGGCCGAGAACAACTCGGCCTCGGTCAACTCCTCTGCATCGAGGGCAGCCTTGTCGACCGACCCTTCGGTGACCATGCGGCGCGCCCGGCTCTCCAAGAGCGCCTCGAGCCAGGGAGACCACTCGGTGA
>JBOGEU010000321.1:0-2414 GCA_050741995.1 Acidimicrobiia bacterium
GATGAACGCCGGCTTCGAGACCGCGCTCGGCGAAGAGGCCGGCGACATCGGCTGCGGCGGCCAGGAACAGCGGTCGTGGGGATGAGGCCAGGGCGTCGAGCAGGTTGTGCTCGCGTGCGGAGTCCCGCAGCGGGCTCCCGATCTCGAAGCCGCCGGCGTCGAAGAAGCCGTACCTCTCGAACTCGTCGCGAGCCAGGTCGTCGGCGACGATATCGGCCAGTGACCGGCCGTCGTAGGAGCCTCCGTCGGAGGCGAATCCCATCTCGACGGCGAGCTTGGCCCGGGCGAGACGGTGGAGCAGCGAGTCGAGCTCGGGGACAGGCTCCCAGACCGCGAGCGGGAGCCCGGTGGCGGACGGCGTCATGGCGGCGGCGGTGGCCCCGAGCCCGATGCCGAGGAGGGCCATCCGCTCGATCGATGCCGTCGCCTCCAGCCAAGCCAGCGCCTCGCCCACGTCGGCGGCCATCACCTCGAGGTCGAGGTCCAGGGCCCGGCCCAGACTCTGGCCCTGGCCCCGATAGTCGAAGCGGAGGACGATGTGACCGCGGGCCGCCAGGAGTCTCGACACTCCGCGGGCCGGCTCGGCGAGGCCCTCGTCGGCGTCGATCGAAGCCGCGATCAGCACCGCGCTGTGGGCGGCTCCAGCTGGAGAGAGGAGCCGCCCGAACTTGAAGTCGGGAGCGGATCCGAAGTAGTCGAACCTCTCCTCGTTTCCGGTCCGAGTGTCGATGCGTGTGGCCGCCATGGCCCTACTTGGCCACCTTGGCCCGCCGCACTTCCTCGCCGCTGCCGAGCAGCTCCGCCAATGACACGGTGCGCAGGCCCCGGCGTCTCAACTCGAGCAGGTAGCGGCGGGTCAAATCGTCCTTCGGGATGTGGCCCTCGGCTATGTCACCCTGCACCGAGTCGGTGGCGGGGCGGTCGTGGAGGAGGAGGATTCCGCCCTTGTCGATCCGCGACGAGGTGCGTTGCAACGGGTCGTCGGGGCTGAGCCCTTTCCAATCCTCGGAGTCGACCGACCAGAGGACGGTCTGCATTCGGGCGCTCTTGACCATGTAGAGCGAGAGCAACCCGTGTGCCCCGTATGGGGGTCGGAACAGGCGGACCGGGCGCCCGGCGACACGCTCCAGATCACGGCGGGATGCCCAGATCTCGTCGGGGAGTCGGTTCCATGGCGCGGTGGAGAGCCGGGGGTGGGTTCGGCTGTGGTGACCGATCTCATGCCCCCGCTCCATGATCTCGCCCACCAGGCCCGGATGGCGCTCGGCGTTCTCGGTGAGGAGGAAGAAGGTCGCCGGCGCCTCGAACTCGTCGAGCACCTCGAGGATGCGGGGTGTCACCTCGGGATGGGGGCCGTCGTCGAAGGTGAGATGGAACACGGGCCGGTCGGTGGCCACCTCGCACAGCGAGCCCGCCAAGAGGTGCGCCGGCCGCTCGAGATGGAGCGAGCGGACGATGCGGGCGGTCTTGCGATATCGAGCCACGGATCAGGCCTCGGGGCTCGGGGAGGCATGACGGAGCCTCCGTGTCAGGCGAAGAGTCCAGGGACCGGCCAACGAGGCAAGCCACCATCGGTAGGAGTCGGCGCGCCGCGGGTCGACGCGGATCGATCTGGTCGTGGCACGCACGGCGGGCCCCCACTCACCGGCTCTGAGGTAGGTGACCCCCATTGTGCTGAGATATCTGGCGAAGCGACGTGGATGCCGGCTGAACACCGCCTGGTGCTTGTCCACCGTCTTCTCCATGCCCTCGGCACGCTCCCGGATCGCCTTGGAGAGACGGGTCCCGGTGTGGGCGGTTATCTGATAGGTGACCGACGGGGCTCCCTGGATGGAACTGGCGGTGTTGAGCCTGAGGAAGAAGTCGTCGTGCTCGCTCGCCGGCAACTCTTCGTCGAAGCCACCGATCAGCCTCACCACGTCGGTGGGAGCGACCAGGGTGGCATGGGTCTGGAAGCTCCCCCCGTCGGGGAGATCCTCGAGGAAGAAATGCCGGCCCTTGGTCAGGGTGGGTGGCATGCGGGTCTTGAGCACCGTCCCCTCCGGGTCCACGATCACAGCACCGGACAACACCGATACCGGGCCGGGGAGCGAGGACTCCGTCCCGGCGCGGAGAGAGATCTCCAGCATCTCGGGCACGATGAGGTCGTCATCGTCGAGAAAGGTGATCCACTCGCCTCGGGCCGTGGCCAGGGCGGCGTTGCGCGCCGCGGAGGGGCCCCGCGAGACGTCATTGCGCAGCATGCGGACCCGCTGGTCCACCACCGATGGCCGGTAGGGGGGCTCGGAGCCGTCGTCGACGACGATCACCTCCAGGTCGGTGACGGTCTGTGCCAGGGCACTGGCCAGCGCCCGATCAGCGAGTTGCTGGCGGTTCCAGGTCGGAATGACGATGGTGGCTTTGGTGATGGCGAT
>JBOGEU010000322.1:0-1433 GCA_050741995.1 Acidimicrobiia bacterium
GGCGGCCGTCCGTCGACGCTCACGCAGGTACCGAACGAGAGGGTCCACGATGCTCCGGTAGGGGCTGGGGATGACAACCAGCGGCAACTCGTAACCCGCTTCATCCCATTGCCTCTCGAGTCTCTGCCTCTGTGCCAGGTCGACATCGATGTGAATCGCAGTCACCAGAAGACCAAGGCGCTGCGCGTAGCTGAGGGCCTCTCTGATTGGCCGGGTCATGTCGGAGACCAGGACCACCTGCTCGATCTGACGGATCGGAATTTGCGTCAACTTGCTGCGGCGTGAGCGTCTGAGAACGTTGAGATCGGTCACCACCACGCCCGGCTCGAAGAGCAGACGCGACTTGATGGCGAGGCTGTGTCGATGAGTGAAGGGAGCGAAGATCGATCGGGTGCGCACCGAGTCGGCGAGGATGACGGTGATGATCGTCTCCGGATAGGCATCCCGCTCTTTGCGGACGCGCTCGACGACACGCCTGGAGATGGGTTCCTTCTCGCCGGGGATGACCTCGAGGGCATGGCCGGGATGTGCCGTATCCCAGGTGTAGAGGAGGTCGTCGGATCTCGGTTCCTCGGCGTGCACACAGACGACTGCCTGCGAGTCGACCAACTCTGCGTAGCGCAGTGCACGGTCGGTTCCCTCGTCATGGTGAGCGACAAGCACGACGATCCTCGTCGGGCGAGGCTCGGCTTCAACGGGCACCAGTCTGAGCTGAGCGGCAACCCCCAGGTAGTGACGGCGGGTAGCCAGCATCACAGCCACCAGGATGGGGACGGTGAGGATCACGATCCAGGCTCCGTGGGCGAACTTGACCGTCGCCACGACGATCAACACCAAGCCGGTCGTGACAGCGCCGACCGCGTTGATGACCACCGACCGACGCCACCCCTGCTCTCTTGTCTTCACCCAATGCCGGACCATCCCGGTCTGACTCAAGGTGAAGGCGGTGAACACGCCCACGACGTAGAGCTGGATCAGACGGCTCACCTCGGCGTCGAACACGACCAGAAGCACAGAGGCAACCAATGCGAGGGTGACGATCCCGTTGGAGAACACCAGGCGATCGCCCCGGTTCAAATACTGGCGGGGCACCAACTTGTGCCGGGCGAGAATCGCCGACAGGCGCGGGAAGTCCTGATAGGCGGTGTTGGCGGCCAGGATGAGAATGGCGGCCGTGAAGATCTGGAGGGCGTAGAAGCCGGCACCTCCGTTGAAGGCAGCACGCCCGATCTGGGAGATCACCGTTCCGTGTTGGTCGATCGTGTCTTCCGAGATCCTCACGTCGAACCAGCGGGCCAGCGTGGAGATGCCGAGGAACATCGCGATCGAGATCGCTCCCATGACCCCCAGCGTGGCGGCGGCGTTGTTCGCCTTCGGCTCACGGAATGCCTGAACGCCATTGGCGATTGCCTCGACCCCGGTGAGGGCCGTGG
>JBOGEU010000323.1:0-5775 GCA_050741995.1 Acidimicrobiia bacterium
TTCTTTCAGGGTCTCTGGGTGACCGCACAGGTCGAGATCCCGGACAGCTACAGCTGCACCAGCAACTGCTGGTGGAAGATGGAGATCGAGAACTCCCAGCCACATGACCGCACCACATGGGCGGCCCGAATCATCGGCAACCCGGTGCACCTGGTGCCAAACGAATGAGACGGCGAGCCCCGTTCCGCCGGGATCCCTCGGAAAAGGGAGCGACCATGGTCGAGTTCGCCTTGATCTTCGGCTTCCTCATGATGCTCGGATTGGGTGCCTTCGAATATGGAATGGTGTTCCGGGACTGGCTCTCGGTGACCATCTCCGCCCGCGAGGGAGGCCGTGTCGCAGCATCCGCCGCCAACTACGGCGATGCGGACTGCGTCATCCTCGAGGCCGCCACCGGCGCCCTCCGCTCACTGCAGTCGGGCGAGGTCTCCGAGGTTCACATCTACCGATCCGACGCCACCGGAAGCTACCCGGGCGTCAACTCTTCCGATACCAGGCGGTACTCGCCGTTCAACGCCGGTGACCCGAGTCTGGTCGTCTGCACCGGTTCGCAATGGAACGCCGAGCATCTCGGCTCGACCTGGGATCCTGCGGATCGTGTCTCAGCAGCGGGCGTGGCCTGGACAGGGGTCAGAGTCGAGTTCGCACACGAGTGGTTCACCGATTTCCTGTGGTGGAGCGGCACCGTCGACTTCTCCGACGATGCGGTGTTCAGGATGGAGCCTCCGGCGCCGTAACCGGCTCCAGCTCCGGCTCTCCTATTCTCTCCCGGATGCTGCCGCCGCCCGAGTACATGCCTGCCCTGATCACCCCTTTCACCCGTGGCGGGGAGATCGACATCGATGCGCATACCTCCAACCTGAGGGTCCTGGCCAGCGTGGGAATCAATGGATTCGTCGTCGGAGGATCGAACGGTGAGGGGCCGTATCTCGAGCCCGGCGAACGACATCTGCTGGTCAGGGCCGGACGCCGACGGAAGGCACATTTCATGGTCGGCATCGCCGCCGAGTCGACGCGGATAGCCCTGAAGCAGTTGGAGGAGGCTATCGACGCCGATGCCGACAGCGTGCTCGTCCTCACCCCGACCACTCTCAGCCGGGGTCGCGACGATGCCGTGCTCCGCTTCTACCGAACCATCGCCGACGCCTCGTCGCTCCCCGTGTTCCTCTACTCGGTCCCCGGTGTCACCGCCTACAGCATGCCGGTCGGCTTGGTGTCGAAACTCTCACGTCACGAGAACATCGTCGGCATGAAGGACTCGAGCGGGGACGTGGTCCGGCTCCAGTCGATCATCGATGCCGCCCCCGCCGAGTTCATCCTGTACTCGGGCTCTTCGCGGGCGCTGACCGCTGCGATGGCCATCGGCTGCCATGGGGCGATCACCGGATCCGGCAACTACGTCCCCGAACTGGTCCTGCAGACGCTGGCCGCCGCCAAGGAGAGCCCCGAGCACGCCCGCAGGCTGCAGAAGAGGCTGAGCGCGATCAGTGCCGACGTGGAGGCCCACGGGGTGCCCGGGGTGAAAGCGGCCTCCAAGGCGGCAGGACTCGATCCCGGCCACCCCCGTGAGCCCCTCGCCCGACTCTCGCGTGGTGTCGAGACCTCGATCGCCAAACTCATCTGATCCCACGTTCTTGATCGTTTACTCAAAGTTCGGTCGACGAGTACCATCCCGGATCCGTCGATCATCAAGGAGCGCACCCGTGTCCAAGTTCCTCAGTGAAGAGTGGGCCTCGGATGTCACCGCGGCTCTCAACGCCCATGAAGGCTTCCGAAACGCCATGGGCGCCGCCGACCTGGTCATCCAGTTCAAGACCGCCGATGCGCCCGATGGCGAGATCGACTACTACCTCCAGGCGAGCGGGGGCACCACATCGCTCTCGCTTGGATCGATCGAGGGTGCCGACGTGACGGTCGCCCAGACCTACAACACCGCGACGGCGATCTCGAAGGGCGAGTTGAACACCCAGACCGCATTCATGACCGGACAGCTCAAGGTGTCCGGCAACCTGGCCAAGCTGATGATGCACCAGGGTGCCATTCAGCAATGGGGCGCCGCAGTCGCCGACCTCGACGTCCAATACTGACCATTCTCCCGGCGACCCGCGCCCACCCCAACGATTCGGCAACCTTGAACCTCCGCTTTCCTCGTGGCAGGGTCATGAACATCACTGCCTCCGAATCCGCACGCCACGACCTCTACAATGGCCTGACTGAGCTGCTCGGACCGCAACGAGCGGAAATCCTCATGGCTGTTATTCCCGCACACGACACATCGGATCTGGTGACGAAAGACGACCTCCGAGCTGAGATAGCCGGGCTCGACACCGAGATCAAGAACGACATACACCAAGGCATGGCGACGTTGAGTCTCCGGATCGACCGGCTGTTCCTCGCCTGGGTCGGTGGCCTGGTCGTGATTGTCGGATCCCTGGCCGGCGTCGTGTTCTTGGGCTGAGCCACCCCAGGACCTCACTCGGCGGCGCCACGGCGCGGGCTCAGATCAAGCCGAGCTCCTGGACGGCATCGCGCTCGTCGACGAGCTCGGCAACCGAGGCGTCGATACGGCTCCGCGAATAGTCGTCGATCGTGAGTCCCTGGACGATCTCCCACCGACCGTTGCGGGCGATACAGGGGAACGAGGACAACAAGCCCTCCGGGACCCGATATGACCCATCCGACCTCAGACCGACGGAGACCCAATCCCCTTCCGGTGTCCCCTGCAGCCAATCGCGGACATGGCCGATAGCGGCGTTGGCCGCCGACGCCGCGGAGGAGGTGCCGCGAGCGTCGATGATCGCCGCTCCCCGTTGGGCGACCGTGGGGATGAACTCGTTTTCGATCCACTGCTGATCGAGCAGCTCGTGCGCCGGCTGACCGTCCACCTCGCAACGGAACACATCCGGGTACTGAGTCGACGAGTGATTGCCCCAGATTGTCATCTTCTTGATCGAAGTCACCGGCCGGCCGACCTTGTTGGCCACCTGAGTCACCGCGCGGTTGTGATCGAGACGGGTCATGGCCGTGAAGTTGGCCGGGTCCATCCCTTTTGCATTCCTCATGGCGATGAGACCATTGGTATTGGCGGGATTACCCACGACCAGGATCCTGGCGTCGGGCTTGGCCGCCGAAGCCAGTGCCCGGCCCTGAGTGCTGAAGATGGCCCCATTGGCCGTGAGCAAGTCGGAACGCTCCATCCCGGCCTTCCTTGGCATCGCCCCCACCAGGAGAGCAACGTCTACGTCGTCGAAAGCCAATTCCGGGTCGTCGGTGAGGATCATCCCCGCCAGCAGTGGGAAGGCACAATCGTCGAGCTCCATCGCCACCCCCTCCAGCGCGCCGAGTGCCTGGGGAATCTCGAGCATCTGGAGGATCACCGGCTGATCGGCCCCGAGCATCTCCCCCGAGGCGATGCGGAAGAGCAGGCTGTAGCCGATCTGACCGGCCGCACCGGTGACAGCCACACGTACTGGTTGGACATTCATAGATCGGAAAATACGCAACGGCGGCTAGGACACGAAATCAAGCGCGATATCGAGCTGGGGGGCGGAGTGGGTGATCCATCCTACGGAGATGATGTCCACCCCGGTCTCGGCCAGCGCTCGCACGCTTTCCATGGTGATCCCGCCGGAGGCTTCTGTCGTCATCCGCCCATCGACCATCTCCACCGCCTTCCGCAACAACTCGGGCCCCATGTTGTCGAGGAGAACCCGATCGGCGTCGGTCTCGAGTGCCTCGGCGAGCTGGTCGAGGCTCTCCACCTCGACCTCGACCATCAGCCCGGGGTGAATCCGGGCGCGGGCCGCGGCCACCGCGGCCGCGATGCTGCCGGCGGCGACGAGATGGTTGTCCTTGATCAGGACCGCGTCGTAGAGCCCGAAACGATGATTCATGCCCCCACCGATCCGGACCGCATACTTGTCGAGGGCCCTCAGCCCCGGCATCGTCTTGCGGGTGTCCGAGATCTTGGCCCCAGTGCCCGAGATCGCGTCCACCAGTTTGGCCGTTGCGGTCGCCACGCCCGACATGCGACCGAGAAGGTTCAATGCGGTCCGCTCACCACTGAGAATCGACCGGGAGTGGCCGGCGATGCGGGCGATCTCGGTCCCGGCCTCAACCCGGTCGCCGTCTTCGACCAAGGGCTCGAATCCGACCGAGGGGTCGAGCGCTTCGAATACGTACCGGGCGACATCCAACCCGGCGACGACTCCGGCTGATCTGGCGACGAACACGGCTTCACTCTCGGAGTCCTGTGACACGCAAGCGTCCGAGGTGATGTCGCCCTGACGACCCAGATCCTCGGACAGGGCCCGGCCGACGACCTCGATGTAGTCGGCTCGGTGCATCATGTCACGGCCACCAACTCGGCCCGTGTCGGGTCGATCAAGGTTCGATGCTCCTGCATGGGGTCGGGTTCGGGGTAATCGGCCCGATAGTGGCCCCCTCTCGACTCCGAGCGCCGGAGGGCGGCGAGGACCACCATCAGCGAGAGCTCGATCGCCACCCGTCCAGCGAGGGTCCTGCGGAGAACCGAGTCCAATTGGAGCAGATCGTTCCTGGCCCGCCACAAGCCGTCGCCGGTGCGCACCAGTCCCACCCGATCCCACATGATCTGACGGAGATCCTCCAACGCCGGGCCCGCCACCAAGGGGAGATCGAATGCCTCCTTCGGCGCCATCGGCTCCCCGGCGGGCATCTCCAAGTCTTCACTGACATTCGCCGAGACCCTGGCCCCGAACACGAGCCCTTCCAGCAGGGAATTGGAGGCAAGGCGGTTGGCGCCGTGGGCACCGGTCGAGCTGCACTCCCCCACCGCCCAAAGCCCGGGGACAGAGGTCCGGCCGTTGGTGTCGGTGTCGATCCCGCCCATGTAGTAGTGGGCGGCCGGGGAGACTGGGAGCAGGTTCTCCGTGGGATCCAAACCCACCGAGTGGGCGTGGGCGTTCACTGTGGGGTATCGGTCGGCGAAGTTGACGATGGACCTCGCATCGAGATACGCCCCGAGGCCCTTGTCGTACTGCCAGAAGATCGCCCGGGCAACTATGTCACGGGGGGCCAACTCGGCCATCGGGTGGTATTGGTCCATGAATCGCCGGAAATGGGCGTCGACCAGGAGCGCCCCATCGCCACGCAGCGCCTCGGTGAGGAGAGGCATCGGGTCCTTGCCGGCCAATAAGGCCGTCGGGTGGAACTGGACGAACTCGAGATCGGCCAGCCGCGCCCCGACCCGTCCCGCCATGGCGATCCCGTCCCCGGTGACCCCAAGCGGGTTGGTGGTACGCGCATAGAGCCGACCCGCTCCACCGGTGGCGAGGACCACGGCCGGAGCCAACAGCACCCGACGGTCCTTGCCATCGGCAGTGACGACACCCGCCACCCGGTCGCCCACCATCACCAGGTCGACGACACGCCCCTCGATCACGGTCCCCCGGTCCGACGCTTCGATCGCCGCGGTCAGGGCTCGCATCACCTCGGCACCGGTGGCATCCCCGTCGGCGTGGATCACACGTCGGGTGCGATGCCCGCCCTCACGACCCATCATCAGCGCACCGGCCTCATCTCGGTCGAACTCGGCCCCAAGGGCGATCAGATGCTTCACGGCGGCCGGCCCTCCGTCGGTGAGGATGTCGACGACCTTCCTCACCCCGAGCCCCCCGGCGACCTGCAGGGTGTCCTCGGCATGCTGGCGTGGCGAGTCGTTTTCGGCGAGTGCGACGGCGATCCCGCCCTGCGCCCACCAGGTGGAGCCCATGTCGGGAACGGTGACCACGTAGG
>JBOGEU010000324.1:0-4064 GCA_050741995.1 Acidimicrobiia bacterium
TGGTGGTCAGGGACGGCGTCGATCCGTCGACCTCCGGTTTTTCAGACCGGCGCTCTACCGACTGAGCTACCTGACCTTGCTGCCCGGATCATCGATCCAGGTGGCGGGAGCGACGGGATTTGAACCCGCGACCTCCGGCTTGACAGGCCGGCGAACACTCCAGGCTGTTCTACGCCCCCGGGACGTCGCCGTTTCCGAGTGAGTAACGGGGCGACTGGTGGAGTATAGGTCTCGGCGGTTCCTGCTCAACCTTGCCCGGGCCGGGCTGAGTCCGTGCGGTGTGCCGTGTAGAGGGGTAGGGGATCCGTGACGCCCTTCAAATGGACAGGCCCGATGGGGTCGAACTTCACCGGAATGGCGGAGGCTGATTCGACCATCTCTTGGCTCACCAGCACTTCGCCAGGCCGGGCGTAGTCAGCCATCCTCGCTGCGATGTTCACGGTACGCCCGAAGTAGTCACCCTCCTGGAAGATCACGGGACCGGCATGGATGCCAACACGTGCCGGCGGAAGTCCTTGAGCGGCGACTCCCTCCACCATTTCGAGGGCGGCCATCAGGCCTTGGCTCGGATCCGGGAAGTAGAACATCACACCGTCTCCCAGCCACTTGACAGACTCGCCACCGTGTTCCAAAGACGACCGCCGGACGAGAGCCCTCAGCTCGGCAGCCAGGTCGGCCGCCGCCTCGTCACCTTCCTCTTCGGTGAGCCGCGTATACCCCGTCAGGTCCAGAAAACTGACCGCCGGCGGGTGATTCAGCCGGCTGTATAGGCCTGCCTTCTCGAGGGCGCCCTCGACGTCTTCGACGGCGCTCTTGGTCCACGTCCGTTCCTGCTGTCCGTGGTACATGGCGACCAGTGCCTGCTCGAAGCGGGGGACCAACCGGGACCCGATCTCAGCCTGGGCCGTCATCATCTCACGCTCGGTCATGCCGCTCTCGAGCAGTGGCAACTCGACCTCGGTCCGATACCAGTGCGTCTCCGCCTCGACGAGACGGCGAAGGCTGTCTGCGTAGACCCGAAGCAAGCTCTCGATGACTACTGGCCGGAACCCAAAAGAAATCTGGAGCTCCACCGCCGCCATTACCGCGAGCTCGTCTTCACGGACATAGTCCTCCGGCCGTGGCTCGGCGTAGCCGAATGCCTCCCGGACCACCGCGAGCAGCTCGAACGGGATACCGCGCCTATCGCTCAGCTCCTCGAAGGTCGTGGAGGTGAGCCCGGCGAACCAATCGAAGGCACTCACGTCCAAGTACGCGAACGAGAGCGTTCCCTTCCGGACTGCCGAGGCGACACCTTCGAGCGGGACTCCCGCCTGCTCGAAATTGTGAATCCAGCGCGCCCGACGCACATCGCCCGATGAGAACACGTCTCCATCGGCAGGTCTCAGCATTCCAAGGTCGACCAACCGGTCGACGTAAGCCAAATCGACCCCAGCTTTGTGGGCCACTTCTTGGCGGGAGTGCTCGCTCACGCGACTCGCGGGGGTTTCAGGACCGACAAGCTGAGTCTAGATCTAGCCGCGGGCTGTGTGAGTCACCGTGATGTTCGGCGGGTCGGCCCCGACTCAGGATTCTTGCCCACGCTCGATTCCCAGCGTGGCGAGAAGGTCTTCGTGGAGCTCGAACCAGACCATGTGACACGAGTCGACCCCGGGCTGATCCACCCACGCCCTCTCACCGTGATCCGCGCGGTCGAGAGCGGCGGCGAATCGATCCGTGTACCCGTCGAACCGGGCCCGGGCGTCAGCGAGCGTTTCACACACGGGTCCGAGGCTCTCGAGGAGGCTCGCCAGGTCCTCGAGTACGCGCTCGTCCCAGCGCCAGTCGCTGTGGTCGTTCGCGGCCATGGGGTCCCATCGCGTGGGCCGGATCTGCCAGCTCGTGATGGTGGGGAGGAAGCGCTGGTTGAGTCCAAGGAAGATGGCGTGTGAGGCGGCAATCGAGTGCCTGACGCCGGTCTCCGCCAGCTCCGCCGCGAGACGATGGTTGTTCTCGACCCGACCCTCGTCTGTCAGGGACCATCCAACGACATCGGCGAAACCCACTTTCTGGACCCATCCCCGCGCCTCATAGCTGGAGAGCAATCCCTCGACCAGATCACGATCCAACGAGAACCGCCTGAACACTGCATCGACGTCCGCCATGCCCTTGAGCCGAACGGCGTGGAGGACCAGGAGCTCGGGTGGGGACGCGATGGCCATGTCAGGACCGTAATTGGCGGTGCGTCTATGCGATCCCGACGAAATGATTGGGATCCTCTTCGCGATGCCAGCGGAGCACGCGCAGGGCGCGAAGGGTGTTCCACCGGCTGGGTTTGCCCGAGCCCTCCTCCATCGCGAAATGCTCCTTGCCCGGGTGGCGACCCTGCAACGTCCAGCTGCCGTCGTTGCGGCGCTTGTCCTCGATGACTTCGATCGCCTCGACTGCTCGAGGATCGGGTTGGGTCCCTGCCTCACGGAGATAGTCGAGCCCTCGGAGCACGTCGTAGAACCATCGGGGCGGGAACGCCATCAGCAGCCACCTCTTGTTGATCAACTCCCCGGTGCGCAACGAGTACATGAGGCGTCGCTCCAGCAAGTACTCATGGGCCCGGGTGCGGGCTTCCGCGACCGCAGGGTCGCCGCCCACGGCCCGCTCGTACTCGAGCAGTCCTTCGAGCACCGAGATCGTGGTGTTGAACGAGGAGCGGTCCGACGTGACGTGACAGTTCCAGCCGCCGTCCGACTTCTGCTCTCCGATCAGGAGCTCGGGTTGGGGCATCGAGCGGGCGTCATCGAGGAAGTAGGAGCCGAGGGCCAGCGCCATGCCGGTGATGCACAACTCTGTCGCGTAGTCGAAGAACGGCCAATTCCGGCCACCCATCACCACCCGGCCCCTGACCAGGTCGATAGCGGCCCGAACCCCCGCGTCATCAGGGTCGACCCCCAGGTGCCGGAGGAGCAGGAGGGTATAGGTGGTGGAGATCCACTTGGGGGTGTATGCGCCGCCGCCCCAATTCCCGTCCTCGGACTGGAGGGCCAGGAGCCGGGCCCCCCAACCTTCGCCGGCGACCCTGGCCCTTTCCGCGGCGACACGGGACGCGGGCTGGTCGGTCAGGTCACGCATCACCTGCCAGCGGATCGCCGGGTCGGAGTCGAGCAGCCAGTCGAGCATGTGTTCCATTCCAATACCACGGTCATTCTCGCCGCCATTGCGGTGCAGATGTGTCCGTGCACCTCCCCCTGATCGCGGTGACGGCATCGGCGGGAGAGCTATGACGTCACTTACTCCTGCGGCGGGCACCTCCGAAACCACCGCCGAACAGGATCCCTCCGCCGAGCACGAAGCCGAAGTCGTACCAGTTCCCGCTGTTGTGAACCTCGTAGAGATTCAAGTTGTCTGTGAACAGCGAGATGACGAAGGTCACCGGGCTGATGAACCCGTGCCAGAGACCCAGCCAGAACCCGGCCACGTCCCCGTCCGGCGGTACCGTGTCCACCGTCGGGTTGGCCCCGGGCGCGCAGGCAACGAGGATCACGGCGAGGACGATCACGGCCAGCACGACGTGGTGTTTCTTCATCGCAGCCTCCTTCGGCGCCGGAACCTAGTGCACCGACCCCCAAGTCTCGCACGTGTCCCGCCGGCGCTACACGCACGGAACTTGCGAGCCGGAGCACTGGCCGCCCGTCGCCCCTCTGGTTGCCACCCCACCGGTTCGGGGTATGAACCGGACAACCCGCTCGGTCGTATTGGACATACAGCCGATAGGGCAGACACCAGAAGCGTCTGTGCAAGGAGGCAGCATGTTGCGCAGAACCGTCAAGATAGGTGTGGCTTCGATCCTCTTCGTGGCGCTCACCCCCCTCGCCGCCTCGGCGGACCACCGCACCGAGTTCGAGGCTGATCTCGATCCGGGTCAGGAGGTTCAGACCCCTGCGGTCGTCTCAGACGGCGAAGGCGAAGCCGAGTTCGCGGTGAAAAGGAACAAGGTCCGCTTTGAGCTGGAATGGGACGACCTGACCAGCTCGGCGGTCGCGGCCCACATCCACTGTGCGCCGGCCGGCTCCAACGGAGGGATCGGGGTG
>JBOGEU010000325.1:0-2522 GCA_050741995.1 Acidimicrobiia bacterium
CCCCATGGAGCTGCTCAGAACTCTCGACACGCTCCGCCCGCCCACCGAGCGCTGAGAAAGGCAACGGTGGGAATCCTCCGATCTCCAACGACAAGCTTCGCAGGTCCTCTGCGCCGGGTCGCTGTCAAGGTGATCGGCGGCATACGTGACACAGACCACCGCGCTTCTGACTCTTTCTCTCCTTCGTCCTGCTCGATGATTACGCGAGTACGATCACAACATCTGGCCACGCTCCGTGGCCACAAGGGAGAGGAGGAAAGCAATATGCGACGGATAATGCTGTCTGTCGTCATTGCTTCGCTTTTCGTGCTGGGGTTTGCTCCGGCCGCTTTCGGAACGATCCACCCGATCGTGGAATCATTCGACTGCGCCAACGAGCAGGCTTTTGCACATCATCCATTGGGGGATCCTGCCGACCCGATCGGGCAGACCCCGGGAGTGGGCAACCACTCTGACCAGAGTTCGCTCCGAGCACTCACTGTGATCACGGACGGCAGCCCTGCGCTGTTCGGGCACAAGCTGGACGGCACCTGCGGGAAGGTCGGCCAGGATTGACGTGGATGGGGGCAGGTGCCCGATTTCCGGCCACCTGCCCCCAGCCCCACTGCTGAGACCAACGCTTTACGGACTGAGCTGATTCGATTCCACGACAACTTCACTCGCAGTCTTAGGCGTGGAGAAGCGGCGAGCGTCATCGTCTGTGAGAAATCGGGTGACCGATCCAACCGACAGCTCGATGATCTCCACCTCGGTAGGCATCTGGAAGGCAACGACCAATTTGGGCCTCGGGTGGAGCTGAGGGGATTTGAACCCCTGACCCCTTGACTGCCAGTCAAGTGCTCTGCCAGGCTGAGCTACAGCCCCATGACGGGAACCGGCATTTTACGGCCGGAAGACTTTCAACGCTGAATCGTCACCCGTCGGCGACCACCGGCTCCACCCACTCGACCTTCTCGGAATCGGCCCAGAGACGCTCGAGTCCGTAGAACTCCCGCGCATCCGGTTGGAAGAGGTGGACGATGACGTCGCCGAAATCGAGCAACACCCACTCGGCCTCGGTGCGACCTTCGGTGCGCAGAGGCTTCAAACCGAGCTCCTCCTGCATCTTCTCCACGACATTGTCGGCCAGTGACTGGACGTGGGGACGGGAGGTCCCGGTGGCGATCACGAAGACATCGGAGAGAACGAACAGCCCTTCGACGTCGAGCAACACGATGTCCATGCCCCTTTTGCCAAAGATGGCGTCAGCCGCCACCCGGGCCTGTTCTCTTCCGCTGCCTACGAGGATTCCTCCTGCTCGTTTGAGACCCCCACCCTATCGCCTGATCCAGATTGCGCATAGAGAGCGTTGGCCTCGATGTAGTCGTGGACCGCGGGCGTGACCAGGAATCGATAGGGCTCGCCGGCCGCGGCTTGATGGCGAATGGCGGTCGCGCTGACATCGAGTGCGGCCATGTCCAACCACATCGCATCGGGAAGCACCTCACGGACCAGTGCTGCATCGGTGCCGGGCCGGGGCACGACCACGATCTTCGCCCGATCGAGGATCGCCTCCCATCGGTGCCAGGTGGGGAATCCCACCGCTGCGTCGGCGCCGACGATGAGGAACAGCTCCTCGTCGGCGGGAAAGGTGCTCAGCGTGTCGACGGTGTAGGTCGGCCCGTCGCGTTCGATCTCCCGACCATCCACCTCGAACCCATCGACCGCGGCCACTGCAGCGCGCACCATCTCGAGCCGCCGAATCGCCGGGGTCAGGTCACGGCGGGCCTTTTGCCAGGGGTCGCCGGCCGGCATGAACAACACCCGGTCCAGCGAGGCCTGGAAGGTCGCCGTCTCCCCGGCGTGGAGGTGGGCGATATGGATCGGGTCGAACGTCCCACCGAAGATCCCTGTGCGCACGTTTGCGAGGATAGGGGCCTGGAGGCGTCACCAGCCGCAGAGCCCGGGTGATGTCGGTGGCCCGGCAGCCGAGTTGGGTCTCGGGGTCGACGTACCCGCTGTCGATACGGGTCGAGAGATGCACGCCCTCCCTCCCGTGCGGCGCCCCCGCGCTCCCGACGACGTCGCCACGCGTCACTGTCTCGCCCGACACCACCGAGATCCCGGACAGATAGGAGACCGATACTTTGAGCCCGGGCACCGGCTCGATGGTCACCGATCTCATCCCGGCCACGGACCCGGCAAAGGTCACCCGGCCCGATGCCGGGGCGTGAACTGCGGTCCCCACGGGCACGGAGTAGTCGATCCCCCAATGGCCCGCATAGGAGCCGATCGGGGCGTACTCCCCCACCACCGGCCCCTCGACCGGTGCCACCAAACATATGGTGCTCAAGACGAGCCCGACGAGCATCTCACCCTCCCATCACCGAAGGTACCGGGGTCAACGGCGCTCGCCTAGGGGTATCACCCCGCTCAGCTATCGGCCCGCAGGCCACTAGTTTCAAGTGCACAGAAAGGATCGAACGATGACAACGACCCGAATCGGGCTCATGGGGTTCGGAAGGATCGGGAGGAACGTCATG
>JBOGEU010000326.1:0-2487 GCA_050741995.1 Acidimicrobiia bacterium
GATCGTGGACGCGTTCGATGAGGCGGCTGGATCCCTCGGGATCGACTCGACTCTCTTCCTAACCCAGAACGACGGCACGCTAATGACGTCGACCTACGGCCGCCGCTATCCCGTCGCGACCTTCGCGTCCGGCCCGACGAACTCCATGAGGGGCGCAGCGTTCCTGTCCGGCGAGACGGACTGCGCGGTCATCGATATAGGAGGCACCACCACAGACATTGGAGTCCTCCGCAACGGCTTCCCCCGACAGGCCCCACTCGCCGTCGAGATCGGAGGTGTCCGCACCAACTTCCGAATGCCCGACCTCCTTTCCCTTGGCATCGGAGGAGGGTCAATCGTCAGGAATGACCAGGGAGTCACGGTGGGCCCGGACTCGGTCGGTCATCGGCTGACCAGCAAAGCCCGTGTCTTCGGGGGCGAGACGCTGACCGCCACCGACATTGCCGTCGCGGCCGGACTGGCCGATATAGGCGATCCCCGCCTGGTCGCAGACCTTGATGGGGAGTTCATTGCCGAGGCACTCGCTGTGATGCGAGCCGGAATAGCCGAGGGTCTAGACCGGATGAAGATCGGTCCAGAGCCAATCCCCGTGGTCCTGGTAGGCGGGGGCGCGATTCTCCTCGGCAACGACCTGCCTGGTGCTTCCCAACTGATCAGACCCAATCATGGCTACGTGGCCAACGCCATCGGCGCTGCCAAGTCACAGGTGGGCGGCCACGCAGATCGTGTCGTGGCCATGGACAATATGACACGGACGGAGGCCATCGGCGCGGTTCGATCCGAGGCGGAAGACCGCTGTATCGCCGCGGGCGCCAGACCTGAAACGATAGAAGTGGTGGAGATCGACGAGGTTCCATTGGCTTACCTTCCTTCCAACGCCGTCCGCATAACAGCCCGGGCGGTCGGTGATCTCGGCTAACGCACCGTGAGGACTCTGACCGCCGAACAGCTAGAGCCTCTTGCGCTGGGAGCCGCCTTCCTCGGAGCGGGAGGAGGAGGCGACCCCTACATCGGGATGCTGATGGCGCGCAGCGCTCTGACGGATCACCCCCCTGTGGCGGTCCTCGATCCGGCCGAAGTTCCCGACGATGCCGTGTGCGCGATGTCGGCGGTGATGGGAGCGCCCACGGTGCTGGTCGAGAAGCTACCGGGTGGCACCGGCCAGATGCAGGCCTTTCATGCCCTTGAGCACCATCTCGGGCGCAGGATCTCCCACATCCTGTGCGCCGAGGTGGGAGGCCTCAACTCTATGCTCCCGGTTGTGGCAGCAGCCCGATTGCAACGCCCCCTGGTCGACTGCGACGCCATGGGTCGAGCATTCCCCGAGATCCAGATGAGCACTCCCACACTGGCTGGCAACCGGGCAGCACCTATGGCCATAGCCGATGACAAAGGCAACACCGTGGTGGTCGATGTCGCCGACAATCACCAGACCGAGCGCATAGCCCGGTCAATCACCGTGGATATGGGAGCAGCCGCATTCATCGCCGTGTTCCCTCAATCAGGTGCTCAGGTCAAGGAGAGCATGATTGGGGGAACCCTGCGCCTCGCAGAAAGCATCGGAGCCGCCATCCTCCACGCCCGAGCATCCAACACGAGTCCTCTGCGAGCCGGAGTCGTCGCCTCAGGCGGCCACCTCTTGTTCGAAGGCAAGATCTCCGACGTGGCACGACGGACGGAAGGCGGCTTCGCCCTTGGATCATCAGCAATCGAAGGGTTTGGCCTGCATGGGGGAACAACAATGATGATCGAGTTCCAAAACGAGAACCTTGTGGCCGCGGTCGATGACAAGGTGGTCGCGAGCGTTCCGGATCTCATCACACTCGTGGAGGTGGATAGTGGCCGGCCAGTCACGACCGAGGAGTTGCGTTACGGGCATCGAGTCGCAGTGGTCGGGGTGCCGTGCAACCACAGGTGGCGCAGTGTTGCCGGGCTCGAGCTGGTCGGACCTCGGCGCTTCGGCTACGACATCGACTACGTTCCAGTCGAGCAGCTTGCCCGTCGGTCGGGACTCGAATGATGGACGGTGAACTAGCCGGCATGACCGCGCTTGTTACCGGATCATCGCGCAATCTCGGCGCAGCCATCGCCCTTGAACTGGCCCACCGAGGCTCGACGGTTGTCATCACACATCGTGCGTCTCAAAAAGAGGCAGCCAACCTGGCCGGACGGCTCCATCATCAAACCGGACGGACGCATCCGACCTTCTATGCGGATCTATCCAGCGGATCCACCACCAAGGAGTTCCTCGACCGGTATCTCGAGGAGATCGGTCCGACCGATATCCTGGTCAACAACGCAGGTCCTTTCGCCATGGAACCCTTCGAGGACCTGCCCGAGCCCGAGTGGGATCGGATCTTCGACAGCAACGTCAAAGCGGCTCACCTATGCGCCCAGGCTCTAGTCCCCGGTATGCGACAAAAAGGCAGGGGCCGGGTCGTCAACCTGTCGGCCGGCTCCGCCTACATCCGTAACCATTCCATCTAC
>JBOGEU010000327.1:0-4531 GCA_050741995.1 Acidimicrobiia bacterium
CCCCAAGGGGTTTGCGTTGTCCCCCCTTCGGAAGGGGGGACCGACCGAGCGGCAGCGAGGTCGAGGGGGGTTTGCCCGGCACGCGCCCCCGGCTGTCGCCGAAGTATTAGCTTGTTTCACGTGGAACGTGAGATTTGGGAGCGATGTGGGGAGTGGGCCGGGTTTCAGCTTTCTCCCACCCAGATCGGGTTGCTCGAGCGTTATCGGGAGTGGCTGCTCACCGAGGCGGTGGTCGCCGGAGGGATCGGGCCCAACGAGAGGGAGAGAATCGACAGTCGGCATATTGGTGACTCCCTGGTTTTTGTGGGTGGTTTCCCCACTCCACCAAGCGAGATCCTCGATGTGGGATCCGGGGTGGGATTGCCCGGGATCCCGATGGCGGTGGTGATGCCACGGACCAGGTTTCATCTCCTCGACCGCTCCGGTCGCCGGGTGGATCTCATCAAGCGGGCGTTACGGATTCTCCGGCTGGAGAACGTGGAGGTCGACCACGGTGACATCCAGGAATGGAGCCGGCGGGTAGGGGGAATCGTCTCTCGGGCCAGTCTCTCACCGGAACAGGCCGAGACCAGGTTCCGACGGATTCTTCAGCCGGCAGGGACTGCCGTGGTCGGCGGCTCCTGGGGAAGCGAGCCCGAGGTGCGGGGATTTGAGACCCTGGAGGTTCCCCCGAATGTCCTTGACCAAAGGGTCTGGCTACTTATCATGCGACCGCAGTGAGTAAGAAGCGCCCGCTGGTCACCGCCCTCGCCAATCAGAAGGGAGGTGTCGGAAAATCGACGACGGCGATCAACCTCGCCGCGGCATTGGCGTTTCAGGGTCAACGCACCCTGCTCATAGATCTCGATCCACAAGGCAATGCGACCAGTGGTCTCGGGGTGGATCGAGCCTCGATCGAGACCTCGATCTACGACGTGCTGCTCAAGGAGGCCGACGTGGATGACTCGGTGGAACCGACCTCGGTGCGTGATTTGTTTGTGATACCGGCCACGATCGACCTGGCGGGGGCCGAAATCGAGTTGGTTTCACTGTTTTCACGTGAAACACGTCTCAAGACGGCGATCGCCGATATCGACCAGGCGTTCGACGTGATCCTCATCGATTGCCCACCATCACTGGGCCTGTTGACGGTGAACGCCCTCACCGCCGCCGACCAGGTGATCATCCCGATCCAATGCGAGTACTACGCCCTCGAGGGGCTGAGCCAGCTGTTGCGCAATGTGCAACTGGTGACCTCTAACCTAAACCCGCAGTTGAAGGTTGCCGGGGTGGTGCTCACGATGTACGACGGTCGCACCAAGCTCTCCAAAGATGTCGCGGCACAGGTTCGCGACCATTTCGGTGACAGCACATATCGCGCCGTCATCCCGCGCTCGGTCCGCTTGTCGGAGGCACCTTCCTATGGCGAGCCGATCGAGGCATTCGACCCGATGAGTCGGGGGGCGATCGCCTACCGGCAGCTGGGCCGTGAGTTCATCGAGCGAAATGGCCTGGAAGCGAGGAGGAGCTAGATGACCAGCAGACGATCCGGATTGGGGCGGGGGTTGGATTCATTGATCCCGATCGACCCCGGTCCCACCGATGGGGGTGGCCTGCGCCAGGTATCGGTGGATCGGATCAAGACCAACCCCGATCAGCCCCGGACCCGATTCGACGACGAGTCACTCGAGGAGCTGGCGGCCTCGATGAAGGAGGTCGGAGTGTTGCAGCCGATCGTCGTCACCGAGGACGAGAGCGGTTATGTGCTCATCGCCGGGGAGAGACGATGGAGGGCGGCGAAGCGAGCTGGTCTCGGCGAGATCCCGGCCGTCGTCAGAGAGGCCACCGGCCGTTCGACCCTGGTCGAGGCCTTGGTGGAGAACGTCCAGCGTCAGGATCTGACCCCACTGGAAGAGGCTCGTGCCTATCAGGCTCTCCTGGAAAATTATGGAATGACACAGGATCAGGTAGCGGGGAGGGTTGGTAAGTCGAGACCGGCCATCTCCAACACGCTTCGTCTGCTGCAACTCCCGCCGGCGGTGCAGGAGATGGTCGATTCCGGCGATCTCTCCGCGGGGCACGCCCGGGCACTGGTCGGGTTGAGCGACACCGCATTCGCCACCCACCTCGCCCAGCGGGCGGTCGACGACGGCTGGAGTGTCCGTCAGATGGAGGAGGCGGTTCGGCTGAGGAAAGGGGAGAAGAGCGTCCCTTCCGGTGTTCGCCAGCTGAGGCCGGTGGAGATCATCGAGCTCGAGAAGCGACTCACCGATCACCTGGGCTCCCCGGTGAAGATCAGCTACCGCAACGAGAAGGGGAAGATGGAGATCAGGTTCGGCTCCCTGGCGGAGCTGGAGCGGCTCTACCGAATGTTCAGCGACTAGTGGCCGGCGGCTGCGTTGGCGAAGAACTCGGCGAGGCCGTCGGCGACGGCAAGGCCGACCTCTTCGTCGAGCTTTCCTCTCGACACCACGACTGCGGGCGCCCTGGTCTCCTTGAGCAGCGCGCTGGCCCGGCCCTCGACACTGCCGCCGGCCACCGAGGCGATCGATCGGGCCAGCATCTCGCCGGCTGCCGAGGCTCCGTGCTCGGAGGAGAAGTAGTAGACGAAGTCCCCGCCGTCGGTGCTCACCTGGAAGGCGATGATCAGATCTGCGCCGAGGACATTTGCTCGTCGAGCGCGAAGACGCTCGGGCAGTGAGCCGTCCTGAGATCTCGACATCACGGGCAACCCGCCCTTCTCCTGGAGCCGGAGGGCAGTGGCTGAGGCAGCGTCCCACGCAACCGAGGCCTCGTGGGGGTCGCGGCAGCCGGCATCGAGGTAGACCCGGGCACCGGCCACGGTGGGTGGGAGCCGTCGAAGCCACTCACGCTCCCGCACCGCCTGGCGGCCCTCCCTCATCTCACCCCTGGTCACCAGATGGACCTCGGTCACCACCTCGGGGCCAGCTTTTCCATCTTCTGCCAGGTTGCGGTTGTGCTGGAACTCGAGCACCGCACGCTCGGTCAGGGGGCCGAACACCCCGTCCACCTTCCCGGCATCGAACCCGAGCGAGCTGAGCCGGGATTGGAGCTCGGCCACGTCCTCGCCGCGCATCATGGGCCGTCGCAGGAACAACACCCGGTCGCCGAGCCGGTAGCCGGCTTCGTAGAGGGAGCGCCAGGTGTCGGGCCCGACTATCCCGTCGACATCCAGGCCCCGGGCCTTCTGAAAGCCCTTGACCGCCTCACAGGTGCCCTCTTCGAAGACAGAGCGCCGGTCAGGGTCGCAGGGAAAGCCGAGGGCATCGAGACGATCCTGGATGTCGCGGACCGCGGCACCCTCGTCGCCGATGCGGTAGAGACGCATGAAGCGTTTTACGTTATACCTTTTGCGTTCCACGTCGAGCGTCGGACGTAGGACGCGGCGGCGACAGTGCCTACAGGAACTCGGAGAGCTCCTGGAGCAGCCGGTGCTTGGGGGCGGCGCCCACGATCCGCTTCTTCTCCACGCCGTCCTTGAACAGGATCAAGGTCGGGATGCTCATGACGTCGTGCTCTGTCCCCGGCGTCGGGTTGTGGTCGATGTCGAGCTTGCCGATCGTGATCGAATCGTGCTCGGTCGCGATTTCTTCCAGCACCGGGGCGATCACCCGGCACGGGCCGCACCACTCGGCCCAGAAGTCGACGAGGATCGGTTTCTCGGCCCTGATGGCCTCGTCGAAGTTCTCGTCGCTGAGGGTGATGATGTTGTCGGCCATTTTCTGGGTATCTCCTTGGTTCGCTCAGTCCTGATGGGCCAGCCATCGCTCTGCGTCCATGGCTGCCATGCAACCGGTACCCGCCGCGGTCACTGCCTGACGATAGGTGTGGTCGGCGACATCACCTGCGGCGAAAACGCCTTCGACGCTGGTCCTCGTGCTGCCGTCGGATGCCTTGACTATGTACCCATTATCGTCGAGGTCCAACTGGCCGACGAACAACTCGGTGTTCGGCTTGTGCCCGATTGCGACGAACACGCCATCGGTCGGAAACTGGCGCGCCTCGCCGCTTGCGGTATCGCGCAAGGTGACCTTCTCGACCGTCCTGTCACCATGGATCTCTGTGACCTCCGCGTTCCAGATGACATCGATCTTGTCGTGCTCGATCGCCCTCTGCGCCATGATCTTCGAAGCGCGGAACTCATCACGTCGATGGACGATGGTGACCTTTGAGGCGAACTTGGTGAGGAACAGCGCCTCCTCCATTGCCGTGTCCCCCCCGCCTACCACTACCAACTCCTGATCCCGGAAGAAGAAGCCGTCACACGTGGCACAAGCCGAGACCCCGCGACCGGTCAGCGTCTCCTCACCCGGGACGCCCAGCCACTTGGCGGTGGCACCGGTGGCGACGATCACCGAATCGGTGGTGTACTCGTCGGCACCCACCTTGAGCTGGAACGGCCGCGTCTTGAAATCCACCTCCGTGACATCGAGCTGTTGCAGCCTCGCGTTGAATCGGGCGGCCTGCTTGCGGAATTGGTCCATTAGCTCGGGCCCCAGGATCCCGTCGGGGAAGCCCGGGTAGTTCTCGA
>JBOGEU010000328.1:0-1173 GCA_050741995.1 Acidimicrobiia bacterium
ACGTCCGGTAGCTCGACGATCGGTGACTGCTCGCCGGCGGGTGTGCCGGGTGCCCGCCCCTGACGGCGTTCCCAGGCATGGACCGTGGCCCGTTGGTAGGCCCGTTCCCCCAGCCCGAGGCCCTGCACGCCGACCGAGAGACGGGCGGTGTTCATCATCGTGAACATGTAGTGCATGCCCTGGTTCGCCTCGCCGACCAACTGGCCGACGGCATCGTCGTAAGCCATGACGCAGGTCGGGCTGGCGTTGATGCCCATCTTCTGCTCGATGGACACACACTCCACTCGGTTGCGCTCGCCGAGCCCGCCGGCCCCGTCGACGATGTACTTCGGCACGATGAAACACGAGATCCCCCTCGTGCCGGGCGGGGCATCGGGGACACGAGCCAGCACGAGATGGATGATGTTGTCGGCTAGATCATGCTCGCCGAAGGTGATGAAGATCTTCTGACCGCTGATGCGCCACGATCCGTCGTCGGCGGGCACGGCCTTGGTCGAGAGTGCGCCGACATCCGAGCCTGCCTGTGGCTCGGTGAGGTTCATGGTGCCGGTCCATTCGCCGGTCACCATCTTGGGCAGGAAGCGCTCTCGCTGCTCCTCGGATCCGTGCTGCAGCAGCATGTCGATGGCGCCATGGGTCAACAGCGGGCACATCGAGAACGAGACGTTCGCGGCCGTCATGGTCTCCTGCAGCGCGATGCCCACCAGCCACGGGAATCCGCCGCCCCCGTGCTCGGCAGGAAACGGCGCGCCACCCCACCCGGCGGCCACGAACTTCTGGTAGGCGTCGCGGAACCCGTCGGGCGTCGTGACCCTGCCCGAATCCCAGCGGCCGTGCTGCACATCACCGCTGCGGTTGAGCGGCGCGACCTGCTCTTCTATGAACCGAGCGTGCTCCTCCAGCGCATACCAGATGGTGTCGAGGTCGAAGTGATCGAAGGCAGGCAGCCTGATGAGACCGGCCAGATCCACCACGTTCTCGAGCAGGAACCGCATGTCATCGAGGGGTGTTACGCAATCCGACATGCTCAACCCGTCATCCGCAGGCTGCATCTGATCGGCTCACTTGGGCATGATGCGCCCTTGGCGCAGGGACGGCCATCTGCGTTGGACCGTCTCCAGTTGGAGACCCCGGCGGCGGGGGAGGCGAGCCCCGCCTCACCCCAGGTGGAGG
>JBOGEU010000329.1:0-1306 GCA_050741995.1 Acidimicrobiia bacterium
ACCCTGCGCCGCACCTTTTCCTCGCTGCGGGTGCGGAACTATCGGGTGTTCTTCATCGGGCAGAGCATCTCGTTGTGTGGGACATGGATCCAACGGGTGGCCCAGGCATGGTTGGTGCTGGAGCTCACCGGAAGCGGTACCGCGGTCGGGTTGGTCACAGCACTCCAGTATGTGCCCCTTCTGGTCCTCGCCCCTCTCGGCGGCGTGATCGCCGACCGGGTGGACAAACGCCGGATGCTGATGCTTGCCCAGGGTTTGGCCGCCCTCACCGCAGCCACCCTCGGCGTCGTGGTCCTGACCGGGATCGTCCAGCTGTGGATGGTCTTCGTGCTGGCGTTCGCGCTCGGGGTCGCCGGGAGCATCGACAACCCGACCCGGCAGACGTTCGTTCTCGACATGGTGGGAAGGGAGCAGCTCACAAATGCCCTCGCCCTGAACTCGACCCTGATCAACGTGGCCCGAGTGGTGGGTCCTGCCATCGCCGGCACCTTGATCATCACGGTGGGCATCGGCTGGTGCTTCGCGCTCAACGCGATCTCCTACCTGGCCGTCATCCTCGCCCTCAACTCGATGCGGGTCGGGGAGCTGGACTCGGCGCCCATGCAGCCGCGTCGACCCGGGCAATTGCGCGAGGGACTTCGCTACGTGCGGTCGACACCGGCCGTGCTCACCCCGATCCTGATGATGGCCATGGCCGGGGCATTCGCCTACGAGTACCAGGTGGTCCTGCCCCTGGTCGCCCGGTTCACGTTCGGCGGGGACGCCCAGACCTTTACCAGCATGACCTCCGCGATGGGAATCGGGGCCATCGCAGGTGGTCTATACACCGCCTCCCGGCAGACCAGGCCGGCGGTCGCCCTCGCCCGGATTGCTGCGTGCTTCGGTGTGCTCCAGGTGATTGCGTCGCTGGCGCCCAACCTGATCGTCAGCCTGCTGACTCTGGTGGCGCTCGGGGCTCTCGGGGTCTCCTTCATTGCCCTGGGCAATACCACAGTGCAGCTGACCGCGGCGCCAGAGATGCGGGGCAGGGTGATGGGCCTGTGGGCGGTTGCCTTTCTCGGCACCACCCCCTTCGGGGCCCTGATCATGGGGTGGATCGGAGAGCACCTGGGCCCGCGCTGGGCCCTCGGTCTCGGCGGAGCGTCCGTCCTCCTCGCCGCGGCGTTCGGGTGGCGGCGCCTCATCTCGGTCGAGCAGGCGTCGGCGACAACCAAGCCCGACGACGGGATCATGGCGGCCAAGCTGGGGCCATGAGAGGCGTCCTCGACTACGACGCCCTGAGCTTCGACTGCTACGGGACCCTCAT
>JBOGEU010000330.1:0-4378 GCA_050741995.1 Acidimicrobiia bacterium
CGGTCGCGGCCCACATCCACTGTGCGCCGGCCGGCTCCAACGGAGGCATCGGGGTGACTCTGCTCTCGGAGACCAAAGGTGACGAAGGCAGGGTCGAAGGATGGTTCAGAGCGCCCGACGAAGGCAACGCCTGCGGATGGGTGACTCTGGGCGATGTGCTGGCGGCGATGGTCTCCGGCAACGCCTATGTGAACGTCCACACCACCAACTTCCCGGCAGGCGAGATCAGAGGCCAAATCGAAGTCGACTGACCGTCGAGTAGCCCCCTTCAGTCGTCCCGGAAATGGTGTGACGTCCGCTCCGGACTCACTTTCTCCCGTCATGCCCGGAACGTAACAAAGGGGAGGCTGCAGCATGCTCCCTTACCGATAGCCCACGGGTCCAACTACTTTGATCGGGCCGCCGCTGGGCGGCATTGGTTTGGAGGTCGAACCTGCGCAGAACCGCTCTGATCGGCGCCTTTGGGGCGTTACTCGTCGTCGCATGTAGCGGTGAGGCAGTGACCACGACCACCACATTGGCCTCGACCACCACCTCGACGACCACCACCACCACCATCCCAACCACGACCACGACGTTGTTCCAGGTGGGCGGGGAACCGGATGCCGATCTCGTCGCCCTGGTTCGCGACATGTACGCGCCTACCGACGCTAAAGGGTCGTTCCCCGCGCCGCAGGTGGTGATCGACGGTTTCAGGGCGGCCAAGGAGGCGACCCTTCCGCCGTGGGCGACTGCATACATCGGGGCCCTCGCCGATGGGCCCCGGGTGGCGGTCGTCACAGCAGGTGACGACGTGACGCTGGCGGTCGGCGACCCGGACTGGAGGGTGGTGGGGGGTTGGTGGCCTTCACGCAAGGTCGGTGCCGTGCTCGGAGAGTTCCCGAGGATGGTGGCGGTCGTCGGCTCTGATGCTCGCCCCGACGAGGATCGGGAAACGGCGAGATCGGATTCGATCCATTTCGTCAGTCTCGACGGTCAGGGCTCGGCCGAGATCGTAGGCCTTCCCCGAGATTCGTGGGTGGAGCTACCCACCGGAGGCCACAGCAAAGTCAACGCCGCCCTGTCGTTCGGAGGGCCCGAGCTGATGATGCAGACCTTCACCGAGCTGACCGGAGCCGAGTTCGACGGTTACCTGCTCACCGGGTTCGCCGGCTTTCAAGGGATGATCGATGTGCTCGGAGGTTTGGAGATCGATGTCCCCAAGGCGCTCAACGACCGAGCGGCGAAGGCATCGATATCCGCCGGGCTCCAAGTCCTCGCCGCCTCCGACGCCCTGGCTTTCACCCGGGTGAGAAAAGCCTTGGCCGACGGTGACTTCGGTCGCTCAGCGAACGGGGGCCTGGCGCTGATCGCCGCCGCCGGGATGGTCAAGACAATGGGCGTCACCTCGATCCCTGACCTGATGGAGAGGTCTTGGGACATGTATTCGACCGACATGACCGCCGAAGAGCTGCTGACGCTGGCTGCCGCCATCACCAGGGTCGAGCTCGATCAAGTGAGCAACACCGTGGCGGCCGGGTCTTCAGGTTCGGCGGGTAGGGCGAGTGTGGTGTTCCTGGCCGACAGTGCCTACCAAACCTTCGAGGACATGCGCGACGGTCATTGACCGAGAAGTCCGGGCCTCTCACGTGACCCGTCTTCGCCAGGTGAGCCGGGGATGGACACCCCGGGGCGGCCAGTAGTCGTCGTTGCTGTAGGCCCAGAACTCGAAAGGGTTGTCGTAGTAGGCGACGGTCTCGATCGCATTCCACCACTTGCCTCCGACGAAGGGCCAGGCGAGGGCCCCGACCACCGCCCCCACGATCAGCCAGGACCCATATACGATCTGGAAGATCGGTCCGAACCACCGGTTCTGCCATACGTGCAACTCCTCGTGGGCCGTGACGAAATGCCGGCGTCTCGCCACGGGGGCCGCCAGGCCGCGCAGACCCACCCGACCCCCGGCATTGCTCACCACGTTCCCCATCGACAGCGTGAACCCGGGTCTGATCGTCATCCCCCTGCTGTAGACATGGCGATCCCGCCGGTTGCTGAGCTGGGCTTCGTACTCAGCCCCGGGCACGAACAGGTTGATCAGGTGCAGCCCCAGCCCGAAGGTGGTGCCCACCAGGCCCCAGGTGGAGTCGAGAACCAGAGCCACCCAGCCCCTTTTGTATCTCAGGCGGTAGATCCCGAACCAGCCCGAGACCAATCCGTTCACCACCCCGACCGCCGCGGTGAGGATCTCGATCCCCAGCGGCCACCCAACCAATCCGGCCAGGGCCCCGCCCACCAACCCGACCCCGATCGCCTCGACAGGCCGCCCCTTCACAACAGCCCCTTGTGGGATAGCGAGAGTAAGTCCATGGTCCCGGCCACCCCCACGTGGAGCATGGCACCCCACCAGATGGAGCGGGTCTTCAACGACAGCGACCCCAGGATCCAGCCGCCGACGATGGCCGCCAGCGCCTCGAGCACCGGCTTCTGATAGTGCAGCATGTTATAGGGCACGATCATCGCGAACACAGCCATGTACCCGAGCCGCCATTTGAGCCCGTGGACCAAGAAGCCACGAAAGAAGAACTCGAGACCGAGGAACTGGGCGGCGTAGACCAGCCACCAGATCACCATCCTCGGCCATATCGCCTCACCGGGGGACAGCTCGTAGAAGGGGTACTTGGCTTGGAAGCCGGCTGTCGTCGATGCGAGGAGGATGAACGGCAGCGAAGCGGCAAAGAGGAGGACGTAGGTCCCACCCTGGCGGAAGATGCCCTTGGCTCGCAGCCCGTAGTCGACGACCCGCTCCCTCAGCACGAGCTTGATCACCAGCATCGGGATCAGGACATAGCTCAGGACCTCGATCACGCCCCAGAACATCAGGGTGTTGAACTGCTGGCGACCGGAGGTGAAGAACACCTCGCGTGCCCGGTCGGCAAACCCGTCCAAGCCGACGCCGTCCAGCAATGACACCAGCCAGTCGGGAGCGGTCCCGTAATTGAGACTGGTGAGCACCAGCGGGGCGGTCAACAGGACGATGGCCGCTTTGCGGTTGGCGACCCGGACCGGTGTCACCGCCAGATAGGCCGCCGAGGCGGCATCGGTTCCCGTCTGGACGTCAACGATGTGCCGACGCCACCAGCGCCGCATGATGGAGTCGGAGGGCATCGGGGCGGGAGGGTAGCCACGCGGTCCGCCGCGGCCCGAGGCCCCCTGGGGCCGGTCTCAGCCCGGTCGTGGCAATTCGACCAGGGGTATCGCCGCCGCCGCTCGTTCCACGCTCTCCGCCAGCGTGTCCCCCGGGATCGTCGAGCATGAACGCTGCCAAACTCCGAAAGGTCCCGGGGTGCTTGGTGGCGTACTCGTCGAGTACCGAGCGAGCCTCTTCGCTGTCGATCACACGGGCAACGGTGCCGAATCGTCGAAAGCCGCAATGGACCACGACGTGGGGGTCGGCCACGATGTTCTGCAACCACTGTGCCTTCGATTTCCACGGCGCCGCCACGTAGAAGGCCTTCCGTCGCTTGGCGACCACCTCGAGCACGGTGCGCCTGGTCTTCCCGCTCGTGCCACCTCGGTGCTCGAGCATCAGGAACCGGGTTCCAAGAAGGAACCCGAGACGTGCCCCTTAGAAGGCGACCGGCGCACGGAAAGCGAGTCGCAGAAGCCCTTTGGGCGACCCGTGGCCTCCAGTCGGGAGCGTGCCATTTGCCGAGACTACGACGACCGGCTCTCGCCATCTACCTGCGTCCTGATGCGATGCCGACCCAGCGCCACCACGGCCATCACCAAGGTGGCGACGGCAACCATCAGGGCATTCGACCCGAACGCCCATTGGTAGCCGGCGCCGTCGGCGACGAGTCCGAGAAGGGGTGGGCCCATGAGCAGGCCCAGGTCGCCGGCGGTCCTGAAAGCTCCCATGGCCAGGCCACGATCGTCCTCCGGGCTGACCTCCGCCGCGTAGGCGGACGGGGCTGGACCGGCGATCGCCGAGGAGAATCCGAGGAGAAGCGAGCCAAAAATGAAGGCTCCCGTGCCCGTCGCCAGCCCGATCACCGCCAGACTCACCGCGGTCAGCCCAAGACTGGGCACGATGACTTCGGCCCGCCCCCAACGGTCGGCGACGGATGAGGCCAACGGGAGCAGGACGAGGCTCATCATCGCCATCCCGCCGAGCAGAAGACCGATCTGGTCGACACTGAGGCCGAAGCTGTCCACAGCCTGGAGTGGCAACAGGGTGTTGGGAACAGTGCCCCGGGTCAGGAAGAAGGCGAAGTTGGCGAAGGCAATGGCCAAGAACGGGGCCGAGCGGAGCCCTCTGAGACCTGCCAACGTCTTGGAACGGAATCGGGGCCGACCAACGCCTGGCTCGTGCGGCTTCAGAGTCTCCGGCATCCGGTAG
>JBOGEU010000331.1:0-2288 GCA_050741995.1 Acidimicrobiia bacterium
GTGCAGACCGCACCCGCCTGAGTCACCTGCGCCCACACCGCGCCAGATCGAGGGCAGTGGGTCACCTGCTGGCGCGCCATAACACCGCCGGCGGGCGATAGCTGTAGGCGGCCGTTGGGGCTATCGGCACCTCGCTGCGCTTCGATCCTCGGGTGCTCAGCCGGAGTGCACCATTTCGACGACGTCGGCGAGTACCTCCACGACCTGCGGCTTGAGATCAGCGGGGCGGTCGGGCCAGACCATGCATCGCACTTCGTCGATGCCGAGGCCACCGAATGCGAGGAGCTCGTCAGCGATCTGGCGAGCCGATCCGGCGACGAGGAACTCGGTGATCCAGGTGGGATCCTCTCCGAGGAGGTGGTGAGGATCAACTGCGACGTCGATCGACCTGCCGATCGTGTCGGGATCGCGTCCCACCTCGTCACATGCACGAGCCAGGTCTTCGACGAGCGGACGGAACGAGTCCAGCGTCTGTGGGTCAGGTGACCATGCGTTCCACACATCGGCGAAGTTCGCTGCGAGGCGCATCATCTTCGGCCCACGCGCCCCGATGATGATCGGCGGCCCGCCGGGTTGGGGGCCGCGAGCCACGAGTGACCCGTGGACGGTGTGGAAGCGGCCGTCGACGTCGGCGGTGCCGGTCTTGAGCAGCGAGTGGATGATCTCGATCGCTTCCGCGGCCCGCGAGTACCGGTGATCACCAGGAATGCCGAACGTTTCGTAGTCCCGGGGTGTGTTCCCGGCGCCGATCCCCAACACGTAGCGGCCACCCGAGATCTCATCGAGCGTGCTCGCAGCCTGCGCGACCGCCGGAGACCGCAGCGGCGGGTTGACGACCGAGTGGCCGATCCCGATTCGAGAGGTGACCCCAGCGACGGCTCCGGCAAGCGTCATGCCCTCCCAGTAGCCGTAGGCATTCAGACCACCATCGACCAGAGCGTCTTCGACGACGACCAAGTCGAAGCCCACCGCTTCGGCCGCCTCGATCTGGCGACGCATGTTGTGCCAGCCCGGCGCCGGGAGCGGGTCGTCGCCGGAGTGGCCGTGCATGCCCAACTGGATCCCGATCCGCACGCTTCCCCCTGAAGTCGCTGACCGCCAGGTCACCGTACCGACCCAGCTGCTACCGGCGCGCCGAATGTGTTGGCCGTTACTCGTAGGTGGTCCGGAGGTGCTCGCGAAACTCCTGGATCCAGTTCGGCCCGGGGAAGCGGCTCTCCCGCACCCAGGACACGCCGACGGCTTCGTAGTCGTCGAGTGAGTGGTCGGGGTGCCGGGGAGTTCCCACCTCGAAGTCGTCGCGGTCGAGAAGCTCACCGGCGTAGTCCCTTACCTGCTCAGGGGTCATCGGCGCCGGCGTGGTTCCGGTGCTCACCAGGTTGCAGAAGACGCCATCCCAGCGCGCCGCTCGCTCGATGGGCCGTCGATACGGGGGCGTCGCTGCGATCCAGATCGGCAGTCGCGGTGACTGCACCGACGCAGGCCGCAGGTGGGCGTGCACGTCGTAGTAGCGGCCGGAGTGCTCGACGGGCTCGCCGCGCAGCACCCGGTCCAACACCTCGAGGCCCTCGTCCGTGCGCGTCGCCCGCTCCCGTGCATCACTGACCTCACCGAAGGCGGTGAACTCGTCCTCCTCGGGCGCTCCAAGCCCGACCCCGAGGATCACTCGCCCACCGCTGAGGTGGTCGAGTGTCACGGCTTCCTTGGCGAGCTTCCACGGGCGGCGCCGGCTGATCGGGGTGATCATCGTCCCCAGACGAACCCGCCGGGTGGCCGTCGCAACCGCTCCGAGGAGCACCCAGGGGTCCATCCAGGAGAACTGCCGGTCGGGGAAGACCTGTAGGTGGTCCCAGAAGAAGACGCCGTCCCAGCCCGTCTCCTCCAGCTCGACGGCGAAGTCGACGAGTTCGCCGACGTGGCCCACCGCCGGCATGGTCACGGCCTTCTTCATCTCCCACCTCCCGAGGCGCCGACACCGGCGCAACTGCATGGTGCCGGACCGGCAACACCTACGTCACCGGTGACCGCTCGACGACCTTGTCTGCCCCCGGCGAAGCAGCGAGCGTTGCGGACGTTCGCAGCTACCCCGCATCCGACCGACCACCGTTGCGGTCATGCTCACCACGTAATGCCGGATCTCCTGACACCGCGCACGTCGCATATCGCTCGACCGTCGGCCCGCCAGGCGTCTTGAGGGTCACCGACGCTGACACCTCGGTGCCTGAAACGACCGCGACGGAACGACGGCTGCGTGCGCTGGTCTGCCGCGACCGATTGCTCGCCGGGCG
>JBOGEU010000332.1:0-20300 GCA_050741995.1 Acidimicrobiia bacterium
CGCCAGCGTCGCCGTGCTGCCCGAGGTGAACGAGGTGGAGATCGAGATCAAGGAGAACGAGATCCGCATCGACATCTTCCGCAGCAGCGGCCCCGGTGGGCAAAGCGTCAACACCACCGACTCGGCGGTCCGTCTCACCCATCTCCCTACCGGTTTGGTGGTCACCTGCCAGGACGAGAAGAGCCAGTTGCAGAACAAGGAGAAGGCGATGCGCATCCTTCGTGCTCGTCTCTACCAGATGGAGCTGGAGCGCCGGCAGTCGCAGCTGGCGGGAGCGAGACGGTCCCAGGTGGGATCGGGTGAGCGCTCGGAGAAGATCCGGACCTACAACTACAAGGACAACCGGGTCACCGACCACCGGATCGGGCTCACTCTGAAGCGGCTCGACCAGGTCCTCGATGGCGACCTCGACGAATTCGTCTCCGCCCTCGCCGCCGACGAGCAGGCCTCCCATCTCGCCGACGGGGACTGACGGACGGGACAAGACCCCGAAGCTGAGGTTCTACGTTTCGTATCTGAAACAAGTGATCTCAGGTTCCCAAAGGCGAAATCAGGGCCGTCGTAGTTGAGACCGTTCGCTTCATATGTGAAACGCAGAACCTGAGGTTCGGCGTGCCACACCTGGCCCGGAGGTTGGGGGTTCAGTGGGTGACGCCGAGGTTGGCCACGCCCTTGCGCTCCATGTTCCCCCAAGCGCGGGTGCCCTTCCCACCGATGAGGGCACGTATGCGCCAGGCGACGGTGAGCTGGCGCATGCCGAAGTTCTCGATCAGCACCATCACGATCAACCGGGCCGTGTCCGCTTTGGAGTTGAAATATCCATAGGACTCGTCGAGCAAGAGCGCCACCAACGAGTTGAGCAGGCCCACGCCGAAGGCGAGGGCGATGAGCATCACCAGTGCCGTCAGGTTCAATGCGCCGAGGAAGTACGCCGCCGGGATCGTGATCCAGCCGATGAACTCGATGATCGGCGCCAGGTACTCGAACAAGACCATGGCGGCCCAGGTGATCATGCCCACCTTGCCGTACTTCGGATTGAAGGTCATCGGCATGAAGTCCTTCACCGCGGTCATCAGGCCCCGGTGCCAACGAATTCGCTGCCGCTTGAGCACTCTCAGGCTCTCGGGGACCTCGGTCCAGATCACAGCAGACGGCTCGTAGACGATCCGGTAAGGGATGGCATTGTCGATGTGGTACCGGTGGAGACGCATCGTCAGGTCCATGTCCTCGCCCATGTGCCCGATGGTGAACCCGCCGACCGCGACCACCGCCGAGCGCTTCCACACCCCGAAGGCGCCCGAGATCAGAGGCAGGGCCTCCATCCTCGACCAGGCGGGACGGCTGGCGAGGAAGGTGCGCAGATACTCGAGCACCTGCATCCGCGGCACCAGCTTCTTCGGGACCTCGGCCTTGATCAGATGACCGAGCTCGACCCGGCTCCCGTTGAGAGGTCGGATGTTGCCTCCGACTGCGACGGTCCTCTCACGGTCCTCGACCACACGCCGCATGGCGCCGACGAGGCAGTTGGCGTCGAGGATCACATCGGCATCGGTGCACAGGGCATAGGGATATCGAGCAGCATTGATCCCGGCGTTGAGCGCATCGGCCCGGCCACCGTTCGCCTTGTCGATCAGTGTGATGTCGACGCTGCCGTGGCCCCGGTAGATCGCCTTCACCTCGGCGGTGGGGATGTCGGGGCGGTAGGGGATGCGGACCTTCTCCAGGTTGAATGCCTCGATCAGCGCCTGGAGGGTGCCATCAGTGGAGCCGTCGTTGGTGATGACGATCTCGAACCTGGGATAGCCGACGATGGACATCGAACGGACCGAGTCCACGATGCCCGCGGCCTCGTTGTAGGCGGGAATCACGATCGTGACCGGCGGTGAGGTTTGACTGGACAGCATGTCGGAGACCCGCCCGAATCGGTCGAGGTGATGGACCCGTCTCATCACCGCCGCGGAGCGCAGCCCGAGCCAGACCATGTAGGTCTGCATCAGGATGAAGTAGACCAGAGTCGCGTACCCGAGCCAGAGCAGGAGGTCGGGGATCATGCCGTGACCGTCTCTCTGGCAGTCACGTAATCGACGAGGTGATGGTCGTTGGCCGAGCCCTGGCCGGCGTCCAGCCGGTCTCTTGCCGCGGCGAGGGCCCCGCAGTCGGCAAGTGCCTCGGCCGAGGCATCACGGGCGAAGGGGTCGTCGGACCTGATCGCCTCGAACAGCAAGTCGACGCCGTAGGGAAGGATCGCCAGCGCCGCCGCCGAGTTCCGGCGTACCCACCAGTTCTCGTCGTTCAATCCTTCGCTCAGTATCGAGCCCACCGACGGGTCGCCGATCTGACCGAGTGCGGTGGCAGACTTCGCCCTGAGTCGCCAGTCGGGGGACCGGAAGCTGTCGACGAGTGGACCGATGGCCAGCGGGCCGCCGACCACACCCAGTGTCTCGATGACCGCGATCCTCACTTCCGGGTCACTTGCGATCCGGAGCACGCCCGACAGGGTCGGTCCCACCTCTCGATCCCCGATCGTGCCCAGGACGCGAATGGCCTCGATCACACCCTGGTTGGCGTCGTGGCCCAGGTTGACCCTGATGTAGGCGACTAGGGGCCACGTCGCCTTGGCCCCGAAGGCGACGAGCGTGTCGGCGAAGCGAGCTCGGACCCAGGGCTCTTCGATACTGAATCTCTCCAGGATGGCGTCGATCGCTGCGGTGTTCTGCATACGGCCCAACCCGCGTGCGCATTGGATCCGAATCTCCGGTTCCTGGTCCTCCAAATACTCGATCAGGACCGGGGCGGACGAATCGTCGCCCATCTCGGCGAGTGAAACCGCGGCACGGAGCCTCCTCCCCAACGGAAAACGGCTCCGGAGCCTGGCCTCCTGGAGTCTGGCGACACCCAGCCTGTCCACGATCCCGGTCAGGGTCTCGATCTCGTCGCCGGAGACGATCATGCGGATGTCGATGACCGCATCGAGGAATGCGTCGTCATCGACGGCATCGGGGGAGATGGGATCGGTGTGATTGGCGAAGGAGAGATGGCGGCTGAGGACAGCCACGTATTCCGCACGACGTCTGTCGTGGCTCTCGCGGTGACGGCGGTTCAAGGCCTTCAGGGAGACAAGCCCCAAGAGGAGGATCACGTCCACGCTGAAGACGAGCCCGACCGCGATCAGGCCGATAGTTGTTGCATCCATGAGATCTCATGCTCATCATCGGAAGATCGGAGGGTGGTATTGAGGTGCGGTGGGCTCAGGCGGGCAGCCGTTGGCGGATCCTGGCGATGAGCTCGGGCAGGCGGAACGGCTTTCGAATGAAATCGACCGCCCCCATGTCGAGGCTGCTCACCACTGTGCGCTCGTCGTCTACGCCGGAGAGCATCATCACGTTGATCTGATGGCCCTCCCGCTGCCAGCGTTCAATGATCTCCAGACCGAGCAAGCCCGGCATCAGCTGGTCGAGGATCACCAGGTCGAAATCCCCGGCGATGCCCTTCTCGTACGCTTCGATCCCGTTGACGGCAGTCTCCACCTCATAGCCCTCCAGCTCGAGGGCGGTGACCAGCAGCGTGGTCACGGTGGCCGAATCGTCGGCGACGAGAACTCTCTTGAGGCCATTCATCAACAGTCTCTCGTTGTTTTTACGGGTGCGTTGCGCTGATGATTGCAGATCGCGTCCGAACTGACCGGCTAGCCGACCAGCCGGCTTCCCCGGTCAGAACGCGAAATCGCGGTATCTTCTGTGAACTATTCGATCTTTGGAGACTTGAGGCGCCCATGGGGAACATTCCTGACCACGAGATGGCCAGGCTCCGGGCGTTGGCAGGGCCGGAGGCCCCGCTCGATGACCTGGTCTCTCGTCGGCTCGCAGGGGAGCCACTGCAGTATCTCGAGGGCACCGCCGCCTTCGGTCCGCTCGATCTCCTCGTCGACGAAAGGGTGTTGATCCCCCGTCCCGAGACCGAGGGGCTGTTCGAGCTGGCGACCCGCATGGTTCGGACGCCGGAGGTGATCGTCGATCTGTGCACGGGGTCGGGCGCCCTGGCGCTGGCTATGAAGGGCTTCTTTCCCAGTGCGGCGGTGTTCGCGACCGATATCTCGCCGGACGCCATCGAGGTGGCCACCTATAACCGGTACAAGACCGGTCATCAGGTCTACCTGGCCGAGGGCGACTTGTTCGATCCGCTACCCACCGCAATTCTGGGCCTGGTCGACCTCATCGTCGCCAATCCGCCGTATGTGGCCGAGGTCGACTTCGACGGGCTGCCACGCGACGTCCAGCGAGAGCCGAAGATGGCCCTGGTCGCCGGCCCCACCGGGCTCGAAGTGATCCAGCGCATCGGGGCGTCGGCGGTTGCCTGGCTGCGCCCGGGTGGGGTCGTCATCTGCGAGATCGGCGAGCGTCAGGGAGTGTCGGCTGCAAGCTCGTTCGTCGACCTACCCGCCGTGGTCCGCCAGGACCTGACCGGGCGCGACCGCTACGTGGTCGCCGTCAAGCCGTGACCATCGAGCGGGCGGTGCTTGCGATCCGGGCCGGAGAGGTGGTCGGCGTCCCCACCGACACCGTGTACGGGATCGCCGCAGATCCGACCAATGAGGAGGCGGTGGCCCGGCTGTTCGACTTGAAAGGGCGGCCGGAGCGGAAGCCTATCGGCCTTCTGGCGGCTTCGATCGAGCAGGCGAGCGAAATCGGGGTCATCGACGGGGTGGCCGCAGAGCTCGCCGCCGCCCATTGGCCCGGTGCCCTCACTCTCGTGGTGGTGCCGAAAGTGATCCTGGCTGATTGGGTGGGTGACGCACAGAGGCAAACCGTTGGCCTCCGTGTCCCCGACCATGCGGTTCTCGTCGAGATCCTCGCTGCGACCGGGCCCCTCGCCGTCACCTCGGCCAACCTCTCGGGCGGGAACGAGTCGCTGAACGATGCCGGTGCCCGTGCGGTGTTCGCCGACAGCGTGGCTTTCTACGTCGAGGGCAACGCTCCCGGTGGCGAGGCGTCGACAGTCGTCGACGTGACCGGCGGACGGATGGTGGTGCTACGCCAGGGCCCGGTCATCATCTCATAACCCGCCGCCTCGCACAGCCGTTACCCTCGACGTCATGATCTCGATGGATCCCCTGGAGCAGGTCGACCCGGCGATTGCGGGTCTGATCCGCAAGGACCTGGAGCGGCAGAATTCGCACATACACCTCATCGCATCGGAGAACTTCGCGTCTCCGGCTGTGATGGCGGCCTCGGGGTCGGTGTTCACCAACAAGTACGCCGAGGGCTACCCGGGGCGACGCTATTACGAGGGCTGCCAGGTGGTCGATGAGATGGAGCAGCTCGCCATAGACCGGGCCAATGATCTGTTCGGCGCCGAGCACGCCAATGTCCAGGCGCATTCGGGAGCGCAGGCCAACATGGGCGTCTACTTCTCGTTGCTCATGCCGGGGGACAAGGTGCTGGGGATGCGCCTCGACCAGGGCGGTCATCTGACCCACGGGTCTCCGGTGAACTTCTCCGGGCTCTATTACGATTTCGTCGCCTACGGGGTCGACCCCGACACCGAGTTGATCGACATGGACGAGGTGCGCTCCCTGGCCCTCGAGCACAAGCCGAAGATCGTGCTCGCCGGCTACTCCGCCTATTCCAGGGCCCTCGACTACGAGGGGTTCAGATCGATCGCCGACGAGATCGGCGCCGTCTTCATGGTCGACGCCGCCCATTTCATCGGTCTCGTCGCCGGGAATTCCTATCCCTCCCCGGTCCCTTTCGCCGACATCGTGACCGGCACCACCCACAAGGCCCTGCGCGGGCCGCGAGGCGGGTTGATCCTGAGCAGGGAAGGCTTCGCCAAGGCGATCGACAAGGCGGTGTTCCCCAATGCCCAGGGGGGGCCGATCGAATCTCAGATCGCAGCCAAGGCGGTCTGTTTCCACGAGGCGATGCAGCCCGGGTTTCCCGAGTACACCGAGCAGATCGTTGCCAACGCCAGGGCCATGGCCGCCACCGTCCAGGGGCTGGGGGTACGTGTCGTGTCCGGGGGCACCGACAACCATCTCTTCCTGGTCGACCTGCGCTCGGTCGACGAAGACCTCGACGGCAAGGAGGCGGCGAGACTGCTCGACGGCGTCGGGATCACCCTCAACTTCAACACCATCCCATTCGACCCCCGGCCCCCGTTCCGTGCCTCGGGTCTCAGGGTCGGGACCCCGGCGATGACGACCCAGGGGATGAAGGAGGAGCAGGCCTCCGAGGTGGCGACACTCATCGCCCGTGCACTCCAGAATCGGGGGGATGAGTCGATCCTCGCCGAGGTTGGCGGCCGCGTGTCAGAGATCGCGTCGAGCTTCTCTCCCTACCCCCATGAGTTCGCTGGGCATGTTTGAACGGGTTGCTAGCTTCGATTTGGCCTTGAGCGAACCTCTGCCTACACTTTGTGAATAGATTCACAAGCCACCCCTCGGGGCGCGATCCATCGAATCAGAGCCGATGAAGCACGAGACACCCCATCAACACGTCGGGCGCGCGGTCAACGAAGGCTGGCTTCAGGGGGGCTCGTTCGTCGGCTCGATCCTGTCCGGAACCCTGCTCGGATTCCTGGCCGACGAGTGGCTCGGCACCGACCCCTGGCTGGTGGTGACGGGGATCGTGCTCGGCTCGTACTCGGGATTCATGGTCATGTGGCGGCAGGCGAAGAAGATCGACGAGATTCCCCGTGAGCTTTGAGCTCGGTCCCGCAGGAGTCGAGAGCGCCGTGGCCAGGCAGACGGTCGCCAAGGCGGTCTATGTGGCCCCGGTGATCATCCTCGTCTTCGGGCTCGCCCGGGGTTGGGACGGAGCGTGGAGCGCGGCCCTGGGGGTGGCCATCGTGGTCGCCAACTTCCTGCTCTCGGGGGCGATACTCTCGATTTCGGCAAGGATCAGCCTTCAGGCTTATCATGCCGCCGCTCTGATCGGTTTCTTCCTACGTCTCGGCCTGTTCGTCGGCGCCGTCTACCTCATCGCCAGCCTGGTCGAGGTGGACCGACCGGCATTCGGGATCTCGGCGGTGGTGGCGTACCTCGCCCTCCTGACATGGGAAGCGGTCTCGTATTCAAAAGGTAGAGAAAGGGAGCCGAGTTGGCGCAGATGATCCTGGCCACCGAATGTGACGTCGCCAACGAGGTGATTTGCGCCCCGGCCAACGTCATCGACCTGTTCTCGTTCGATACCTGGTTCACGGTCGGCGGGCTCGAGTTCACCCGCACCACGTTCCTGATGTTGTTCGCGGCATTGGTGGTCGTGGCACTGCTCTGGTTCGGGCTCAAGGACCGGCGGCTGGTCCCTTCCAAGTTCGGCGCCTCGATCGAAGGCCTGCTCGGGTTCGTGAGGGACGACGTGGCACGCGACATCATCGGGCCCGACTCGCGCAAGTACCTGCCCTACCTGACCTCGATCTTTTTCTTGATATTGGTGGGCAACCTCTTCGAGGTCACTCCGCTGATCAACTTCCCGATCACCTCGCGGATGGCGTTGCCGGCCTTTCTCTCCCTCGTCACCTATTTCATCTTCATGATCGTCGGATTCGGGAAGAATCGCTTCCGCTACCTGATCGACACCGTGTGGCCCAAGTCGGTCCCGACCGGGCTGCGCCCGCTGGTCGGCATGATCGAGCTGGTCTCGGTCTTCTTCCTCCGCCCGCTCACTCTCGCAGTCCGGCTTTTCGCCAACATGGTGGCCGGGCATCTCATGCTCACCCTTCTCCTCGGCTCCGGTGTCATCTTCCTCGCTGCCATCCCCGACGTCGGCGCCAGGGGGCTGATCGGGCTCCCATGGCTTGCATTCGGCCTGTTCATCTACGGCTTCGAGATCGTGGTCTCGCTGCTTCAGGCCTACATCTTCACCCTCTTGTCCGCCGTTTACATCGAGTCGTCGATCCATCTAGAGCACTAAGGAGAGAGAGACAATGGAAGGCAATATCGCGGACCTCACTGGCGCGCTCGCCTTGATCGGATACGGTCTGGGAGCCATCGGCCCCGGGATCGGGATCGGAATCGTGGCCGGGAATGCGATCACCGCCATGGCCCGTCAGCCCGAGATGCAGGGAGTCATCCGGACCACGATGTTCCTCGGCATCGCATTCACCGAGGCGCTGGCCCTGATCGGTTTCGTCCTCTTCTTCATCGCCTAGGAGGCGGAGATGCAATTCTTGACCGCCATGGCCGTGCTGGCCACCGAAGAAGGGGAAGAGGCAGGCTCGGGGCTGGACATGGTCTTGCCCGAGCCCGCAGAGCTCGTCGCCGGCATCCTGGCGTTCCTGATCGTCTTCTTCTTCGTATGGAAATGGGCGCTTCCTGCCATCAACCAGATGCTCGAGGCCCGTCAGCAGGCGATCACCGGCCAGCTGTCCGAGGCCGAGCAGACCAAGAGGGAGGCGGAGAGCCTGCTCGCCGACTACAAGGCTCAGCTGGCCGAGGCCAAGGCCGAGGGCGCCCGCGTGATCGAAGAGGCCCGGCTCGCCGGCGAGCAGCTCAAGGCCGACATCGTCGCCAGAGCAGAGGAAGAGGCGGCACAAACTCTTGCCAAGGCACGCGAGGAGGCGCAGAACGAGAAGGCACGGGCGTTGTCCGAGGCCCGCCGCGAGGTGGGCGAGATCTCGGTGGGCCTTGCCGAGAAGATCGTCGGCGAGTCGCTCGACGCCAAGATGCAGAAGGCCCTCATCGACCGCTACCTCGACGACCTGGAGCGCTTGTAGATGCAACGGATCGACGGCTACGCAGATGCCATCCTCGCCCTCGCCAGGGCGGAGGGTGAGCTGGCACGCGTTGAAGAAGAGCTCATGGCCGTCGGCCAGGCATTCGAGAAATCCGCCGAGTTGAGGTCGACGCTGACCGACCCTGGGCTCCCCACGGAGAAGAAGCATGCCGTCATCGACGAGTTGATCGGTGGTCGCGCCTCGTCGCTCACCGTCGGCCTGGTGCAGTTCATGATCGGGCAGGGTCGCTCGTCCGAGATCCCGTCCGTCGCCAAGGCATTCGTCGAGAAGGCCGTCGAGACCCGTGATCGAGCCCTGGCCGAGGTCCGCTCGGCGGTGCCACTCGACGACGCAACCATCGATCGTCTTGCCGTTGCCCTGGGCAAGGCCACAGGAAAGAGAGTCGAAGTGAAGGTCACCGTCGACGAGTCGGTGCTCGGTGGGATCGTCGCCCGTGTCGGTGACGTGGTCATCGACGGGTCTCTTGCCCATGCCATGGGCGAGCTTCGCCAGGCCGTGCTCAAGCGCTGAGGAGTCATATGTCCGACTTGACGATTACCGCCGATCAGATCACGAAGTCCCTCCGGGACCAGCTTGCCGGGTGGGAACCGGACGTCGACAAGGAGACCGTCGGGTACGTCACCTCCGTTGCCGACGGCGTGGCCCGGGTCGAGGGCCTCCCCAGCGTGATGTCTTCCGAGCTGCTCGAATTCCCCGGCAGTCTGCTCGGGGTGACGCTCAACATCGACGAGGAAGATCTCGGTGTGGTGCTTCTCGGCGAAGCGAGCCACATCCAGGAAGGGGACCCGGTCAAGCAGACCGGCACCGTGCTCTCCGTTCCCGTAGGCGACGCCCTGCTCGGGCGGGTGATCGACTCGCTGGGCAACCCAGTCGACGGCAAGGGACCGATCGACACCACCGAGCGCCGTCTACTCGAGACCCAGGCGCCCTCGGTCGTCCAGCGTCAGCCGGTCAGCGAGCCGTTGCAGACCGGGATCAAGGCGATCGACTCGATGACTCCGATCGGCCGCGGCCAGCGTCAGCTCATCATCGGTGACCGGCAGACGGGCAAGACCGCGATCCTCGTCGACACCATCATCAACCAGAAGGTCAACCAGGGGACCAAAGACGAGGTCAAGTGCATCTATGTCGCCATCGGGCAGAAGGCGTCGACCGTCGCCGAGATCGTGGCGACGCTCGAAGCGCATGGCGCCATGGATTACACCGTGGTGGTCAACGCACCGGCGTCGGCTTCACCCGCCCTCCAGATGTACGCCCCGTACGCCGGGTCGGCGATCGGCCAGCATTGGATGTACAGCGGGCAGCACGCTCTGATCATCTTCGACGACCTCTCCAAGCAGGCCGTCGCCTACCGCGAGATCTCGCTCCTCCTGCGGCGCCCGCCGGGACGTGAGGCCTACCCGGGCGACGTCTTCTACCTGCACAGCCGGCTGCTCGAGCGCTGCGCCAAGCTGTCCGACGAGCTGGGCGCCGGCTCGATGACCGGTCTCCCGGTGATCGAGACCAAGTCGAACGACATCTCCGCGTACATCCCGACCAACGTCATCTCGATCACCGATGGCCAGTGCTTCCTGGAGACCGACCTGTTCTATCAGGGGATTCGCCCGGCGCTGAACGCCGGGACCTCGGTGTCGAGAGTCGGTGGCGCGGCCCAGGTGTCGGCCATGAAGAAGATCGCCGGCCCGCTCCGCCTCAACCTGGCCCAGTTCCGCGAGCTGGCCGCTTTCGCCGAGTTCGGGTCCGAGCTCGACGCCACGTCGCTCGCCCAGCTGGAGCGGGGGCGCCGGGTGGTCGAGGTCCTCAAACAGCCCCAGTTCTCACCGATCCCGATCGAGGAGCAGGTCATCGTCATCTACTCGGTGACCGAGGGCCACATGGATCACATCGAAGTCGGTGACGTCAGGCGCTTCGAGAACGAGCTGCGTGAGTTCTTCCGGACCCGGCACCCGGGTTTGCTGACCGAGATCCGCGACACCGGGAAGCTTCCCGAGGGCGACTCGATCGAATCCGCCTTCGCCGAGTTCAAAGAGACCTTCGAGGCCTCCGAGGCCGTGGAGTAGTCGACAAGCCATGGCCTCTGCCCAGCTACGCGACACCCGGCGCCGGATCAGGAGCGTCGAGGCGATCAAGAAGATCACCCGCGCCATGGAGTTGATCGCCACCAGCCGGATCCCCAAGGCCCAGGCCCGTGTCAACGCCTCCAAGCCCTACACCGCGAAGCTGATCGAGGTCATCGAGAACGTCGGCGCCGCCGGGGCGGGGTCCGGTCACAGGTTGCTCGAGCAGCGTGAGGTGAAGACGGTCGGGTTGGTGATCGTGTCTTCGGACCGCGGTCTTGCCGGCTCCTATGCCTCCAACCTGATCCGTCTCGCCGAGACCCGGATCCGCGACCTCGATCGGGAGGGCAGGAGCGTCATCCTCTATACGATCGGGAAGAAGGCGCAGGGATACTTTCGGTACCGGGGCTACCGGATCGAGAACGCGTATCTGGGAGTCACCGACACCCCGGGGTACGGGGACGCCCGGGCGATCGCCAACTCGGTGCTCGCCGCGTTTGCCGTTGCGAAGATCGACTCGGTGGAAGTGCTGTTCACCAGGTACCACTCGGCAATGACCCAGGTGCCCACCCGGCTCGAACTGCTGCCGATCACCCCACCCGAGATGAGCGACGAGGAGAGGGGGCAACGTGTCGCCTATGAGTTCGAGCCCTCGCCCGAGGAGATCCTCGACCGGCTGCTGCCCAGGTATGTGGAGGCGACGATCTTCAACATGCTGCTCGAGGCGTCCGCCTCGGAGCACAGTGCCCGGCGGCGAGCGATGAAGGCCGCCACCGACAACGCCGAGGACCTGATCCGAGTTCTCTCCGTCCAGGCCAACCGCGCCCGTCAGGCAGAGATCACCACCGCCATCTCCGAGATCGTCGGCGGCGCCGAGGCCCTGGCCGAGGGGCGGAAGTGAGCGATCTCATCCAAGTACCAAGTACCGCGAACGAAGTGAGCAATCATGAGTGACGAAAAGAGCACGGGTCGCATCGTCAAGGTTGCGGGCCCGGTCATCGACGTCGAATTCCCACCGGAGCGGCTGCCCGAGATCCTCCACGCCATCACCGTCGAGTTCGAGGTCGGAGGCGACGAGCGATCGGTGATCGCCGAGGTGGCACAGCACCTGGGCGGCTCCAAGGTCCGGGCCATCGCCCTCGCCCCGACCGACGGTCTGACCCGGGGCGCGATCGTCCACAACACCGGCGGCCCGATCACGGTCCCGGTCGGCGACCAGACGCTGGGTCATATCTTCAACGTCTGGGGCGACTCTCTCGATGCCCCCGATCAGGACTTCTCAGACCCCCGCTGGCCGATCCATCGCACCCCACCGGCATTCGAGGACGTGGAGCCGCAGAAGACGGTGTTCGAGACCGGGATCAAGGTCCTCGACCTGATCTGCCCTTATCTGCAAGGTGGGAAGATCGGGCTCTTCGGTGGCGCCGGTGTCGGCAAGACGGTGCTCATCCAGGAGATGATCAACCGGGTGGCCACCCAGCATGGCGGCGTCTCGGTGTTTGCCGGGGTGGGGGAGCGGACCCGTGAGGGGACCGACCTCTTCCTCGAGATGAAGGAGACAGGGGTTATCGACAAGGCCGCCCTGGTCTTCGGGCAGATGGACGAACCGCCCGGGGTGCGGCTCCGGGTGGCATTGTCCGCCCTGACGATGGCGGAGTACTTCCGGGACGTGCAGCGTCAGGACGTGCTGTTGTTCATCGACAACATCTTCCGTTTCACCCAGGCAGGCTCCGAGGTCTCGACACTCTTGGGCCGGATGCCATCCGAAGTGGGTTACCAGCCCAACCTGGCCGACGAGATGGGATTCCTCCAGGAGCGGATCACCTCCTTGAAGGGCCGGTCGATCACCTCATTGCAGGCGATCTATGTCCCGGCCGACGACATCACCGACCCGGCTCCACACGTCGCGTTCGCCCACCTCGATGCCACTACGGTCTTGTCCCGTCCCTTGACCGCCCTTGGCATCTACCCGGCCGTCGACCCGCTCGACTCCAGCAGCCGGGCCCTCGACCCGCAGATCGTCGGCGCCGAGCACTATTTCGTCGCGACCGAGGTGCAGCGTGTCCTGCAGCGGTACAAGGACCTGCAGGACATCATCGCCATCCTCGGCATCGACGAGCTCTCGGAGGAGGACAAGCTGGTGGTGGGCCGAGCCCGGAGGATCCAGCGCTTCTTCGCCCAGCCGATGTTCGTCGCCGAGCAGTTCACCGGGCAACCCGGCATCTACACCCCTCTCGAGGAGACCATCGGCGCCTTCAAGGCGGTGCTCGACGGGGACATGGACCAGTATCCCGAGCAGGCCTTCTACATGGTGGGTGGCCGCGAAGACGTCGAGCGCCGTGCCTCCGAGCTGACCAAGGGAGCGGCGGCCTGATGACGCTGCCCGCACCGGTGCACTAGCGATGGCGAACACCTTTCAAGTCGACGTGGTGTCGCCGGAGGCCACGGTGTGGAGCGGGACGGCGACTTTCGTCCTCGCCAAGACTCCCGATGGCGAGCTGGGGATCATGGCCAACCACGAGCCGTTGATGGGGGCGCTGGCCACCGGGGCGGTCGTGGTCGAAGCCGAGGACGGCACCAGGACGACGATCGGGGTCCACGGCGGCTTCATCCAGGTCCTCGACAACCAGGTCACCCTGATCACCGATCGGGCACAGATCGCCACCGGAGGCCGGGAGGAGGCGGTGCAGGTCGCCGCCGAGTTGGCCGCCGAAGAGGAATCAGCAGCAGCAGAGCCAGATGTGGCTCCGGTGGAGGAGGAGCCGGCCGAGACCCCGTAGGACGTGGCGGGTCAAATGCCGTCCTGACCGACCAAGTCAGGTGATGGTCAGGCGCCGAGACTCTCCACGAAGTCATCGACCGTGTCGGCGAAGCCGGCGCCGATGGCCGTGGCGATCACCGGGAAGAACAACGAGCCCAGCATCCCAACTCCATCCACGTCGAGCCTGACGTAGACCCGGGTGCCGCGGTCGGCAGGGCTCAGCCCTACTGCGACCTTTCCCTTCATCTCGCTGGTGGTGATGTCCCACGCCATCAGCCGCTGTTCCTCACGACCCGCCGGGTCGGCGCGGCCGCGATGGGTCTTCCCCCCCACCTTGCTGTCGAAGGAGAAACCCTGGAGCCGTCCCCAGGCGTCGACGACGGGGTCGACGACTCGATCCACACCGGGCACCGCCTCCCAGGTGCGGGGCTCGTCGAGCATCTTCCAGACCGTGCCGATGGCGGCCGGCGTGCTGGCCGCATGCTGGAAAGTCTGACTGGGCACTGCGGCAACCTAACCGAAGGGGTGCCGAAACCGCACCTCTGTACGCTATCGGCTCATGACCGAAGATCGCTTGCCCGGGTACTGACCGGTGGCCGAGGTAGTTTCGCTGCCCGAAGCCATTGCAGGCCTGGTCCCAGACGGTGCCTCGGTCGCGATGGAGGGATTCACCCATCTCATCCCCTTCGCCGCCGGTCACGAGATGATTCGTCAGGGGAAGCGGGATCTCACCCTGATCCGGATGACCCCCGACGTGATCTACGACCAGCTCATCGGCATGGGTTGTGCCCGCAAGCTGGTGTTCTCGTGGGGGGGCAATCCCGGGGTGGGCTCACTCCATCGATTTCGTGACGCCGTGGAGAACGGTCATCCCCGTCGCCTCGAGCTCGAAGAGCACAGTCACGCCGGCATGGCAGCCCGGTACACCGCCGGTGCCTCCGGCCTGCCGTTCGCCGTGCTTCGGGCCTACGGGGGGTCCGATCTCGCCCGGCACACCGCGGTGGCGTCGATTCGCTGCCCCTTCACCGACGAGGAGTTGGCGGCGGTGCCGGCGCTCAACCCCGACGTGACGATCATCCATGCCCAGCAGGCCGACCGGTGGGGCAACGTCGGGATGTGGGGCATCACCGGCGTGCAACGCGAGGCGGTGCTGGCGGCGGCCACGTCCATCGTCACCGTCGAGGAGATCGTGGACCAGCTCGCTCCCCGGGCGCCGAATCACGTCATCCTCCCGTCGTGGGCGCTGACCGCGGTGGTCGGTGTCCCGGGTGGCGCCCATCCGTCGTATGCGATGGGCTACTCGACGAGGGACAACGCCTTCTACAAGATGTGGGACGAGGTCTCCCGGGACCGCGTTGTTTTCGAGAAGTGGATCGAGGAATACGTGCTGGGCACCGACGACCGGGCTTCCTATCTGGCCGCCATCGGGGCGAAGCCCGTTTCCCCGGAGGGCGGGGATGGCTGAATCCCCGGCGCCGAGCACCTACACCGCCGACGAGATGATGACGGTGAACGCGGCGCGGGCCCTGAGAGACCGACAAGTGTGCTTCGTCGGCATCGGCCTCCCCAGCGAGGCGGCCAACCTGGCACGCCTTACTCACGCTCCGAACGTGGTGCTGATCTACGAGTCAGGCACCATCGGCACCAAGCCCCAAGTCCTGCCGCTCTCCATCGGAGATGGCATCCTCGCCGAGAGCGCCGATCTGGTGGTGGGTGTCCCCGAGGTGTTCGCCTTTTGGCTCCAGGCGGGCCGGGTCGATGTCGGCTTTCTCTCGGCGGCCCAGATCGACAGGTTCGGCAACCTGAACAGCACCGTGGTCGGTGATTACGAACGGCCAACCGTCCGTCTTCCCGGGGCGGGAGGCGCCCCCGAGATCGCATCCTCGGCCCGTGAGGTGATCGTGACACTGCGCCATGCCAAGCGTGCCTTCGTGCCGGAGGTCGACTTCGTGACATCGATCGGGTTCGGACGGCGTGGCGAGGGCCGGGCCGGTCGGGTTGGCGCCGGGCCCACCCTGGTGATCACCGATCTCGGTGTTCTCCGCCCGGACCCGAGCTCACACGAGCTGATTCTCGAAGCGATCCATCCCGGGGTGGAGATCGGCGAGGTTCGGGCCAGCACCGGCTGGGATCTGAAAGTCGTCGACGATCCGGCGACGACCGAACCGCCGACGCCGGACGAGCTGCGGATACTCCGCGAGCTCAAGGAGAGGACGCAGGCGGCCAACGCCCTCTGACATCCCGGCCTGCCTCAGCCGTCGCCCACCACATCGTCGAAGTCGGCGATCACCCGGTCGATCATCCTCGGATCGAGCACGAGGCCCTTCGCCTCGGGACCGGCGAGGAGGGTCATGCGGTCGGTGTCCACCTCGAGCGAGTCGAAGGCGCCACCGATGGACTCCGCGGCGGCCGAAGCGGTTTTGAACAGCATCGGGAGTGCGATCGACTCAACATGCCAGCCGCCCAGCCCCCGGTCCAGCTCATGTGCCGGCCCATTGGCGACCATCCCGGCTGCGGCGCCGCAGGCCTCGGCGGCGGCGATGGCGCGGATGGCGTCGATCGGGTTCCGCTTGTCGCCCATGCTGGACGACCCGCCGGCCCGAACCCGGATCTCGCCGACGTCGCTCTGGGCCAGCAGGGCGATGTCCAGGCCGATCTTCCCCATGGTCCGCCCCACGAGCGCCACAGCGGCGGCGATTTCGAAGATCCTCGACCGGTCGGTGTGCCAGGGCAGATTGGGCGCCTCCAAGCCGAGTCGTCGGGCCAGCGCCTCCATCACCTCGGTTCCCCGCTCGCCGAACGCGGCGAGGTTCCCCACCGGGCCCCCGAGCTGGACGACCAGGCCTCCCCTGGTCTCCCGCAGCCCGACCAGCTGTCGCACGATGGGGTCCAGCCAACCGGCCAGCCTGACGCCGAAGGTGGTGGGACGAGCGTGCTGGAGGAAGGTGCGGCCCGTTTGGGGCTGGTCGCGATGCTCGAGCACCAGGGGGGCGAGCCGGCGGGCCAGGCCGGTGAGCCGGCCGTCGAGGACCTCGAGGGCGTGGCCCGCCTGGATCATGGCCGCGGTGTCGACCGCGTCCTGGGTGGTTGCGCCGTAGTGGACCCATTCGGCATCGCTTGCCGACAGACGGCTCCGCAGCTCGGTCAGCATCGGGATCAGCGGGGTTCCCTCGACCCAGGTGGCGGCGAGGACGGCCTCGGGGTCGGCCAGGGGAGTGGCACAGGCCTCGGCCACGGCGCCGGCTGCGTCCTCGGGGGCGATCCCGACGTCTCCGAGGGCAAGGGCGAGGGCAGCCTCGAACTCGAGGAAGGCGGCCACGCGACGGGCAGGAGAGAAGATCTGCTCCATCTCGGTGGTGGTGAATCCGGGGTCGATCATCGGAGGGTCCCTCGTCCGAGGTGATGTGAGGTCATGAGGTCAGAAGTCGAAGAACACGGTCTCGTCATCACCCTGGAAGCGGACATCGAACCGATACACCTTGGGATCCCCTTCGTCGATCCGCTCGGCGACGAGCGTGTCCCGCCTCTCGGCCGGGATCCGGCGAAGGATGATGTCGTCCCGGTTGGCCTCCTCCTCGTCTGAGAAGTAGATGCGGGTGTGGACCGGGTTGAGCATCCCCCGGCCCTGGACGATCAGCGATATGTGAGGGGCCTGCAGCGCCCCTTCGATGTCGGGCACCCGGCCGGGTTTGATCGTCTCCAGCCGGAACTCGCCGGTGTGAAAATCCGAGATCGTCCGGCCGAAGCCGGAGAACCCGGCATCGAGCCCCAGGTCCCGGTCGTCATCGGGATGGCGGTATCGGCCGGCGGAGTTGGCCTGCCACACCTCGAGCAGTGCGTCTTCGATGTGCTTGCGGTCGCCGTCGAGCACTCGTCCCACGATCACGATCCGCCGGCCGGGGACGTCGGCCGGGGCGAGGAGGTTCTCACCCTCGCCCGAGAGACGCATCGAGAAGTAAGGCCCGAGGGTCTGGGAAGGGGTCTCTCCCAGCTCGGTCATGCCTCCCCCTCGTCCAGGGGTGTCGCCAGCTCGCCGCGGAGGACTATGTCCCAGCGATACCCGAGCGCCCAGTTCTCCTGAGTCACATCGTGGTCGTAAGCCGCGATGAGCCGGCGCCTGGCATGGACCGGGACCGAGTTGTAGATCGGGTCCAGTGGCAGCAGCGGATCTCCGGGGAAGTACATCTGCGTGACCAGGCGCGCCCCCAACCAGGGCCCGAGGATCGAGAAATGGATGTGCGCCGGCCGCCAGGCGTTCGGATGGTTCCCCCAGGGGTAGGGGCCCGGTTTGATCGTGGTGAATCGATACTCGCCGGCCTCGTCGGTCAGACATTGGCCGACACCGATGAAATTGGGGTCCAACGGCGCCGGGAACTCGGTTTCCCGCCAGTGCGAGTAACGCCCGCTGGCGTTTGGCTGCCAGATCTCGAGGACGGTGTCGGGGACTCCCCGCCCTTTCTCGTCGAGGACCTGGCCGGTGACGATTATCCGTTCGCCGATGGCGGCGCCACCGGTTCCTGCGTTGGTGGTGAGGTCGGTGTCCTCCTCAGAGATCTCCGCCCACGCCGGCCCCGGCCCGGTGGTCTCGGACAATGTCTGGACGATCGCGATCAGGTCGTGCGTCGGGCTTCGCTTCACCGTCGAGCGATAGTCGGGATAAGAGAAGGGCGGGTGGTCGGCATAGGCCTTGGGCCCGTAATGCCGGATCCTCGGCTCGGTCATGACGTCTCCTCTCCATAGGCGCGCTTGGCCATCCCGAACGCATTGTGGGCGGCGGGGACCCCGGCGTAGATCGCCACGTGGAGCAGTGTCTCACTCACTTCCTGCTCGGAGGCTCCGGTGTTCTGGATGGCGCGGAGATGAAGCTCCAATTCCTCGTGGCCGAGTGCGGCGAGGATGGCGATCGTGATCAAGCTCCTCGTTCTCCGGTCGAGCCCTGGTCTGGCCCACACCCCACCCCACGCCATCTCCGTGATCAGTCGTTGGAAGTCGGCGTCGAGCTCGGTGGTCGCCGCCATGGCCCGATCCACGTGCTCGTCACCGAGTACCTCCCGCCTCGCCTTCATTCCGTCTTCGTAGGAGCCCATCTCTCATCTTCCTTGTCGCCGATCACGTTCAAATCGGGAGGCCGACATAGTTCTCGGCCATTGCACGCTGCGCGTTCTCCGAGCTGAAGAGGTACTCCAACTCCGTCGCCTGCAAACGCTGGTCGAAATCATCGGTCACGCCGGGGAATCGATGCATCGTCGTCGTCCACCACCATGAGAATCGAACCGACTTCCAAACCCGGACCAATGCAGTGTCGGAAAAGTTGTCGAGACCGGTGGTCGAGCCGGTCCCGTAGAAGTCGGCCAGGGCTCGGGTGAGGTAGACGACGTCGGAGAAGGCCAGGTTGAGGCCCTTGGCACCGGTGGGGGGGACGACGTGGGCCGCATCGCCGGCGAGAAACAGCCGTCCGTGTCGCAGCGGCTCGGAGACCCAGCTTCGCAAAGGGGTGACGAGCTTCTCGATCGAAGGCCCGGTGACGAGACGATGCGCCGGCCCTTCGGGGAGCCGGGCGGTCAGCTCGGACCAGAACCGGTCATCCGGCCAATCCTCGACGGTCGTGTCTGCCGGGCCCTGCACGTAGTAGCGGCTGCGGTGCTCGTTGCGCATCGAGCAGAGGGCAAACCCACGCTCGCTGTTGACGTAGATCAGCTCGTCGCTCACCGGCCGCGTGTCCGAGAGGAGCCCGACCCAGCAGAAGGGATAGGTGCGCTCGAAGGTTCGCCTGATCTCGGCGGGGACGAGGTCCCGGGTGGCGCTGTGCACCCCGTCGCAACCTGCCACGAAATCGCACTCGATCGTGTGCGAAGCGCCATGGCGCTCGAAGGTCACCGACGGGGTTTCGCCCTCGATGCCGTCGAGGTGAATGTTCTCGGCTTCGTCGATGATGGCGATCCCCGCCTCGTCGATGGCGCCGTACATGTCCGCCTGCAACTCGGTCTGCCCGTAGACGATCACGTGCTTTCCGGTAAGTCGCTTGAAGTCGATGCGAAGCAGCTCTCCGCCGAAGGCGACCGACACGCCGTCGTGGACGAATCCCTCCTCGTCCATCCGGGCGCCGACTCCTGCATCCCGCAAGACCTCGCCGCTCCCGTGCTCGATGACCCCGGCCCTCACCCTCTCCAAGACATGCCGGCGGGAGCGAAGCTCGAGGACCACGCTCTCGATCCCATGCAGATCCAGGAGGATGGCCAGGAGGGAACCGGCAGGCCCGCCACCGACGATGGCGACGCGGGTGCGTCGCGGGATCTCGGTCACCGCGTGCTCACAGCAATCCACATGTGGCGCTGAAGCCTAGATCTCGGTCGGCTCGGTCAGGCGAGGGCTGAGCTCTCGCGGAGTGGCTCCAGATCGCCCAGCGACTCGGCGACAACGATCAGGTCGTCCCCGGGCTCGAGACGGAAGGTCACCTCGGGGTTGGTATGAGTCGCCCCATCTCGGGTCACCGCAAGGAGGGTCGCCCGGTGCTCGGACCGCAATCTGGTCGACAGCTCGTCGACCCCCAGGTTCACGTACAGATCGGGAAGGGTCACCCGATACAGCTCCGAGCCGTCACCTCCGGACACGATGTCGGTCACCAGCTCGGAGAGCCCCGGATACATCGCCGAGCGAGCCAAGAGATGCGAGGCGAGTTTCGAGGTGACCATCAGCTCGTCGACGTTGGCCCGCCGGAAGTGGGCGACATGGGCCGGATTGTTGACCTC